>NZ_JBSGXP010000007.1:64995-92325 GCF_053610105.1 Kitasatospora sp. NPDC054939
CTTCTATTCTCTTTTTGTTTTTGGTTCTGTGCCTATCCCCGGGGGCGGGGGGCTCGCGGGGCGGCCCCCCCCCCCCCGGGGGGGGCCCCCCCCTTCCGCGTTGCCTGCCTTGCCGGCGGGAATTGAGTCAGATGGAGCGCCCGTGCACACCGAACTCGTCCTGCTCTCCGCCCGCCTGCTCGACCCAGTCACCGGCACTCTCCTGCCGCAGACCGCCCTGGCCGCCGCCGGCGGGCGGATCTCCGCGCTGGGCGACGACCGGGACATCCGCGCCCTCGCCGGCCCCACCACCCGGGTGATCGACCTCAAGGCCGCCGTGCTCACCCCCGGCCTGGTCGACGGCCACCTGCACCCCGTCAGCGGCGCCGAACTCACCCACGGCCTCGACCTCTCCGGCTGTACCGACCTGGTGCAGGTGCGCGAGGCGCTGGCCCGGGGGGTCCGCGCCCTCGCCCCCGGTGAGTGGCTGCACGCCTGGGGACTGGACCCGAACGCCTTCGACGGAGCGCCGCTCGGGGCCGCCGCGCTCGACCAGGTGCTTCAAGGGGTCCCCGCGCTGCTCCTGCTGTTCGATGCGCACTCCGCGATCGCCAGCCGCCGGGCCCTGGAACTGGCCGGCGTGGACGGCCCCCGCAGCTTCGCACAGGCCTCCGCCGAGGTGGTCTGCGACGGCGCGGGCCGACCGACCGGGCTGCTCCTGGAGGACGCCGCCTGCGAACTCGTCGAGCGCGTCGCCCCCCGCCCCACACGCGCCGATCAGCGCGACCGGCTCGCCCGCGCCCTGCGCTCGATGGCCGCCGCCGGGCTCACCGGCGGTCACGTCATGGACGCCAACGGCGACAGCCTCGCCCTGTTCGCCGAACTAGACGCCCGGCAGCTGCCCCTGCGGCTGCGCGTCGCCCCCTGGTGCCAGCCCGGCGCGGACGCCGACGCGGTGCGCGAACTCGTCGAGCTGCAGGGCACCGGCGGTACCCGGTGGACGGTGGCGGGCGTCAAGCTCTTCATGGACGGCACCATCGACAACGGCACCGCCTGGCTGGAGCGCCCGGACTGCCACGGCGGGTCCACCCACGCCTTCTGGCCGGACCCGCGGGAGTACACCCGGATCATCGGCGAACTCCACCGCGCGGGCGTGCCCACCGCCACCCATGCGATCGGCGACGCGGCCGTGCGGCACGTCCTGGACGCCGTCGAGCAGGCGGCCGCCGGGACGGGCACGGGGGGTGGTGCGAGGGGCGGCGCCGGTACCGGTGCCGTGGTGCGCCACCGGGTCGAGCACATCGAGACGGTGCCGGACGACACCCTGGCCCGCTTCGCCCGGCTCGGGGTGGTCGCCTCCATGCAGCCCACCCACTGCTGCGACTTCACCCGCGCCGACCACACCGACAACTGGTCCCGCCGCCTCGGTGAGGAGCGGGCCGGGCGGGCCTGGCGCTGCCGCGACCTGTGGGAGTCCGGTACCACGGTCGTGCTCGGCTCGGACTGGCCGATCGCGCCCCACCCGCCGCTGGGCGTCATGGCCGGGGCCCGCCACCGCCGCCCCAGCCGCGACCTGACCCGGCCCCCGCACGGGCCCGAGCAGGCGCTCACGCCGCTGCAGGCGCTGCAGGGCATGACCGTCAACGCGGCGTACGCGGCCGGGGAGGAGCACCTGGCGGGCCGGCTGGAGGTCGGCATGCGCGCCGACTTCACCGTCCTCGCCGACAACCCCCTCACCACCCCCGACACCGACCTGCCCGAGCTCCCGGTGCTGCTCACCGTCGTCGACGGCCGCCCGACCCACCGGGACCCGCGGCTCTGACCGCCGCCCGGCCCCGGGGCGCCGGTCCCCGGGGACGCGGTGGTGGGCGCTGCCGTCAGCGCCGGAACAGTCCGGTCAGGGCCTTCCACCAAGGGCTCCGCTGCCGGGGCAGGACCGGTCGGGCGCCGGGGGCGGCCGGCCCGGCCGTCGGCGGGGCGGTGGACGGGTTGCTCGTCGGCGCGGTGTCCGGGCCCGTCGCCGGCGGCTCGACCGGGGCGGGGGGCAGGGCCCCGCCCGCGGCCGGGGCGGGCTGGGCGTCCGGCGCGGGCAGCCGGCGCGGGCTGAAGTCCACCGGCAGGGCGACCAGGTGCCGGGAGATCCAGGCCGAGGTCCAGCTCAACTCGTCCTCGGACACCGACAGTTCGAGGTCCGGCAGACGGGTCAGCAGGATGTCGATGCCGGTCTCCGCGATGGCCCGGCCGATGTCCTGCCCCGGGCACTCGTGCGGGCCGCCGCCGAAGGCCAGGTGCGAGCGGTTCCCGTGGAGCGGCTTCGCCAGGTCCGGACGGACGGACGGGTCGACGTTGCCCGCCGCGAGCCCGAGCAGGAGCATGTCCCCCGCGTGGATCCGCTGCCCGCCCAGTTCGGTGTCGCCGGTGGCCCAGCGGCCCGCCACCAGGGACATCGGCGGGGAGTCCCAGAGCACCTGGTCCAGCGCGTCGGAGACGGTCATGTGCCCGCCGGACAGGTGCGCCCGGAAGCGGCGGTCGGTGAGGACCAGCTTCAGCGCCTCCACGATCAGGTTGACGGTGGTCTCGTTCGCGGCGAGCAGCACCACCCGCAGGTGCTCCAGCACCTCGTCGTCGGTGAGCCCGGCGCTGTGCTGCATCAGCCAGGAGACCAGGTCGGCGCCCGGGGAGGAGCGCTTGCGGTCCATCATCCGGCGCAGCGAGGCGACGACGTAGTCATTGCTCGCGATGGCCGTCTCGGTGCCCTTCATGAGGTCCCGGGCGGCCTCGACCAGTCGGGGACCGTACTCGTCGGGCATGCCCAGCAGCTGGGTCATCACCAGCATCGGCAGGTGCTCGGCGAACTGGGACACCAGGTCGGCCCGGCCGGTGGGGCCGAAGTCCCGGAGGAGTTCGTCGGTGAAGCGGGTGACGTAGCGGCGGATCCCGCGCCGGTCGAAGCGGTTCAGGCCGTCGGTGACCGCCCCGCGCAGCCGCTTGTGCTCCTCGCCGTCCGCGAACACGCACAGCGGCTGCCAGGCGATCACCGGCATCAGCGGGGAGTCCGCGGCGACCAGGCCCTCGCGGAAGGCCGTCCAGCGGCGGGAGTCGCGGGAGAAGCGGGAGGGCGTGCGCATCGCGGTGAGGTTCGCCGAGTGGCCGAGGATCAGCCAGGCGGGGAGGTCGCCGTGCAGCAGGACGGGTGCCACCTCGCCGTGTTCGGCGCGCAGCTTCTCGTACAGGCCGCCCGGGTCGGCCTCGGCCTCGGGCCCGTAGAGCCGCCGGAGGCCGGGGGAGGCGAGCCCGTGGGCGGGGCAGCCGGGCGGCGGGGCGGCGGCGGTGGCGTCGTCAGGGAACGGGGTGGTCACGGTGGCTCCGGGGTCGGCGCGGTGGCGCGGTGGAAGGGGGACGGTCGTGGCCGGCGGTCAGGAGCCGGGCGCGGACCGGAGGTCGTAGAGGTAGCGCATCAGCGCCATCAGGACGTCGCGGCTGGAGGAGCGGGCGCGGGCGTCACATGTCACGATCGGCACCTCCGGCGGGAGGTCCAGTGCGCCCCGCAGCTCCTCGACCGGGTAGGTCGGCGACTCGGGGAAGGCGTTGACCGCGACCACGAACGGCACCCCGCGGTCCTCCAGCCGGCCGATCACCTCGAAGCTGACCTCCAGCCGCCGGGTGTCGACCAGCACGACCGCGCCGAGCGCCCCCTCGAAGAGGCCGTTCCAGAGGAACCAGAAGCGCTCCTGGCCGGGGGTGCCGAACACGTACAGCACCAGTTCGTCGGTGATGCTGATCCGGCCGAAGTCCATCGCCACCGTGGTGCGGGTCTTGCGCTCCACCCCGGCGAGGTCGTCGACGCCCGCGCCGGCCTGCGTCATGGTCTCCTCGGTGGTCAGCGGACGGATCTCGCTGACCGCGCCGACCAGGGTGGTCTTGCCGACGCCGAAGCCGCCCACGACCACCACCTTGACCGCCATGGTGGCCGAGGCCGGCAGCCGGTCGGCGTGCTCCGGCCCCGGCACGGTCTCGGGCCCGTACCCCGCCGGGCGGCCGGCCGCCCCGCTGCCGGACGGGGCCGCCGACCAGGGTGCCGGATCGGGCCCGGGCAGCGTCTCAGAGCTTCTGAAGTCCATGCATCACCGCCTCCAACAGGGCAATGTCGGGAAGGATCGCCTGCGGGACGGCGGACCGGGCCTCGATCCGCCCCTCCGCGAGCAGGTCCGCCAGCAGGACGGTGACCACGCTCATCGGCAGCCGCAGGTGGGCGGAGATCTCGGCCGCGGAGAGCGGCGACCCGCAGATGCGCAGGATCGCCGCCTGCTCCGGCGGCATCGAGGGGCTCGGCTCCGACACCGCGACGATCAGGGTGACCAGGTCGAATGTGGTCTGCTCGGCGCCCGTGCCGCCACGGCCGCGCGTGATCACATAGAGACGTTCGGGGATCTCGTCCCAGCCCTGGCCGACTGCGCTCATGCGACCTGCTCGCCATTGCGCGGAGGTGTCGTCAGGTGCTCGCCGATCCGGGCGACGAGGTCGCGCATCCGCTGGCCCATCAGCCCGGCGTCCACCGCGTCGTCGGCCAGCACCGCGAGGTAGGCGCGGGCGCCGGCGGCCATCAGGTAGAAGAAGCCGCCGCCCATCTCGATCACGACCATCCGCATTCTTCCGTCGCCGTGCGGGAATTCGTGCCCCACCGCGGCGGCCAGGCTCTGCAGGCCGGCGCAGGCGGCGGCGAGCCGGTCGGCGGCGTCGGGCTCGGTGCCGTGCTGGGCCATCCGCAGGCCGTCGGCGGAGAGCACGACGATGTGGCGGGTGTGCGGGACGCTGTCCGCCAGATCCTTGAGCATCCAGTCCATGTTGGTCTGCTGCTGAATCACTGCTGGCCCTTTCCTGACGACTCTTCACTGGTGGGGCCGGCCGCGCCGGGCGAGGACGTGCCGTTCAGCCCCTCGTTGAACGCCTCCAGCCACAGCCCGGGCGGCTGGACCGGAGCCTCGGCCGGCTGTGCGGCGGAGGCGGGCGGCCGGTTCGGCGAGCGGTCCGCGGCCCGCGGGGCCGCCTGCCGGGCCCGGGCGGCCTCGGAGACCCCTCCGCGGTACGGCGCGGCGTGGCGGCGGCGCTGCGGCAGGCCGTTGGCGGTCCGCTCGGTCACGATCGGGACGTCGTCCTCGCCGTACCCGTAGCCGTGGCTGTCGCCGGTGGCGGTGCCGAGGCCGGTGGTGCCGAAGCCGCCGCTGCCGTAACCGGTCGTGCCGTAGCCGGTGCTGCCGGTGGTGGTGCCGTTGCCCGGACCGCTGCCGAAACCGGTGTCGGCGCCGGGGGTAGCCCCGTTGGCCGTCCGCGGGACGGAACCGAAGGAGGACGAACCGAAGGCCGAGGACCCGAAGGAGGACGTGCCGTACGACACCTGCGCGGGGGAGGACGACGCCGCTCTCGCCGCCCACCGCTGCGGCTTGTCGATCGGCCGCGGCCCGGAACCGGCGCCGATGCCGTGCGCGAGGCTGGTGCCCGGAGCCGTGGTGATGTACCGCTGCGGGACGATCAGCACGGCCCGCACCCCGCCGTACGCCGACGGGCGCAGCGACACCTGGAAGCCGTACGCCTGGGCGAGCCGGCCGACGACGGCGAGACCGAGCCGGGGCGTCTCGCCGAGGTCCTTGAGGTCGATGCCGGCCTGCGCGTCGCGGAGCATCCGCTCGGCTCGGGCCCGGCCCTCCTCGCTCAGGCTGAGGCCGCCGTCCTCGATCTCGATCGCTATACCGGTCTGCACCTCGGCGGCGGTCAGATGCACCTTGGTGCTCGGCGGCGAGTAGCGGGTGGCGTTGTCCAGCAGTTCGGCGAGCGCGTGGATGAGCGGTTCGACGGCGGGCCCGACCACGGCGACGTCCGACACCGGGTGCAGCTCGACCCGCTGGTAGTCCAGGATCCGCGACATGCCGCCCCGCAGCACGCTGTACAGCGGCACGGCCTTGCTCCACTGGCGGCCCGGGCGGGCGCCGCCGAGGACGGCGATGCTGTCCGCGAGCCGGCCGGCCAGCGCGTTGCCGTGGTCCAGGCGCAGCAGGTCGGTGAAGACGGCCGGGCTGCTGCCGTGGGTGTCCTCCATCTCGCGCAGGTCCTGGGCCTGCCGGTGGATGATCGCCTGCACCCGGCGGGCGATGTTCACGAACGCCCGCTGGGCGGCCTCGCGCAGGCCCTCCTCGTTGTCGACCGTCTCCAGGACGGACCGCAGCACGGCCATCCGGGCGGCCCGGAAATCCGGCCCCACACCGTCGTCGTGGGACTCGAAGGCCCGCAGGACCTCCTCGATGACCTCACCCGCCTGGAGACGGGCCACCGCCTCGGGCAGCGCGACCCGGGCCAGCAGGAGCATCTCGGCCTCCTGCCGGGTCAGCCGCCCGTGCAGCTCCCGCTCCTGCCGGGCCAGCCGCTCGCGCAGCCCCGCCAGGGCACGCCCCCGGCGGGCGGCCTCGGCCGCCACCACGGCCACCGCCACGGTGCCGACCACTCCGCACCACACGACTCCCGTACGGGCGTCCGGGGAGACCAGCGACGCGGCGGCGACGGCGGCAGCGGCCGTCACGAACGCGGGCAGCAGCTCCACGAGAACAGGAGCGGAGCGTCGCCCCCGGGGAGACGATCCAGCACGAAGCATCAGCATCCTCAAACGATCCAAGTAGGAGGGACGGGTGGGTGGCGCGGGCAGGTGGGCAGCTCGCACACCGGTCCGGCGGAGCCTGGCTGGAACCCGCCGACCGGGGTGATGCTGGCACCAGATTTGTCGCGTTGCGGCCTTGGCGTACCGCCCTCGGCCGCAGTTCGCCCATGCGGGGGGTCTCGTCGGGATTCAGCCACCCGGCGCGGGGATCCGTGGTACGGCCGGGCGGGTTCGGTGTGCGGTCCGCGCCCGCGCGTTCGGCGGTGCGGGTGGGACGGGGGTGACGGTCGGGACCGGGGAGCCGCGATGATCTGATGGGGGCGCAGGTCGTCGTTCGCAAGGAGCCGCAGGAGTGCACAACGGACAGGTGGAGGAGGACGGTTCGCAGCACCGGGCGGGGGGTCACCGGGACAGCCGGGGGAGCGCGGGCGGGCACGGGCAAGGCGGCGGACACGGACACGGCCACGGCGGCGGGCACGGCGATGTGCACGGGCCCGGGCACGGGGGTGCACACGGGCACGGGGGTGCGGGTGCGCACGGCCACGGTCATGCGCACGGGCCCGCGCTGCCGGTCTCCGCGCGGCTGCGCAGGATCGTCGCCGCGGTGGTGGTGCCGTTCGCGGCGGCGGTCGTCGTCGGGCTCGCCGTCCTGTGGCCCGGCGGGGTGCCGGCCCACGAGCGCACCGGCCTCGGCTTCGACCAGCAGACGGAGCGCGGCCGGGTCGCCCGGGTGACCGAACTGCCCTGCGCCGAGGCGGCCCCCGGCCGGTCCGCCGAGACCGAGGGCGAGGACGCGCACGCCCCCGGGGAGACCGGCATCTGCCGGCAGGCCGTCGTCGAGGTGATCAGCGGACCGGACCGGGGCCGCACGTTCACGGTCACCGTCCACCCCGGCGAACCCCGCCGCTACGGCGCGGGCGACGAACTGGTCCTCACCCATGCGCCCGACGCACCGGAGGACATCCGGTACACCGTCGTCGACGTGGACCGGGACGTCCCGATGGCGGCGCTGGCCGGGGTGTTCGCCCTGGCCGTCCTGGCGGTCGGACGCCGGCAGGGACTGATGGCGCTGGTCGCCCTGGCGATCAGCTTCGCGGTGCTGGCGCTGTTCGTGCTGCCCGCCGTCCTCCAGGGCTCCGATCCGCTGCTCGTCGCCGTCGTCGGAGCCGGCGCCATCATGCTGATCGCGCTGTACCTCTGCCACGGCTTCTCCGCACGGACCTCCGTCGCGGTCCTGGGAACGCTGGTCTCGCTGGTGCTGATCGGCGTCCTCGGCGCCGCGTTCACCGCCTGGGCGCAGCTCAGCGGCAACACCTCGGAGGAGACCGGGCTCATCCGCGGCCTCTTCCCGGGCATCGACCTCCGCGGACTGCTGCTCGCGGGCTTCGTCATCGGCTCCCTGGGCGTGCTCGACGACGTGACGGTCACCCAGACCTCGGCGGTCTGGGAACTGAAGCAGGCCGACCCCACCATGAGCGCCCGCCGCCTCTACCGCGCGGGCCTGCGGATCGGCCGCGACCACATCGCCTCCACCGTGAACACCCTGGTCCTCGCGTACGCCGGGGCCGCCCTCCCGCTGCTCCTGCTCTTCTCGGTGGCCGACCGGGGCGTGACGGCGGTGGCCACGAGTGAGCTGGTGGCCGAGGAGATCGCCCGCACCCTGGTCGGAAGCATCGGTCTGGTCGCGTCCGTCCCGGTGACCACCGCTCTCGCCGCCCTGCTCGCCTCGGCCGACCACGCATCGGGCGCGGCGGGCTCGGCGGGCTCGGCGGGGGCCGTCCGGGCGACGGGGCCGGGCCGTCCGGGGCGTCGGGGCCGCGGACGCCGTCGGCGCGGTCGGTAGCGCTGGCCGGGTGCCGGGTGGAGGGACGGGGTGCAGGGTGCCGGGTGCCGGGTGGAGGGGCGGGGTACCGGGTGCAGGACGGGGACGGGGGTGATGACCGGGTGCGGTGGGCGGTCGCATGATGGAGGGATGGACGTACGCGCGGTCGACGGCCGTGGCGGTGGGCCGGCCGGTTCGGGACCCGGCGGGGAGACGTTCGGCTGGGGTGCGGGTCTCCCGGGGCTGCTCGACGTGGCACCGGTGCCCCGGACGGCGGTGGTGTGGCTCCCGCCCGCCCGGCTCTGGCCCGCAGTACAGGAGATCCGGCAGGAGCACGACCCGCAGATCCGCCGCTGGCCGCCGCACGTCAACCTGCTCTTCGGTTTCGTCCCGGAGGACGACTTCGGCCCGGCCGACCCGCTGCTGGCCGCTGCGGCGGCCGCATGCCCGCCGTTCGAGGCGCGGTTGGGCGGGGTCCGCAGCTTCCGGCACCACCGGTACGCCACCGTCTGGCTCGACCCCGCCGCCGGGGACTCCGCTCCCTGGACGGCCCTGTACGAGGCGCTGGTCGAGCGCTTCCCCCGCTGTCGGCGGGCCGGCGGTTTCACCCCGCACCTCTCGCTGGGCCGCACCGCGGCGCCGCGCCCGCTCGCAGCCGCGTGCGCGGCGCGCCTGGGCAGCACCTCGGTGCGGGTCGCCGAGATCGTGGTGCTGTCCCGGCGGGGCGACGGACCGATGCGGCCGCGGACGGCCGTGGAGCTGGGCACCGGGCGGTTGCGCCGGTTCCACGCGGGCGCGGACCCGCCCGACTGGTGGCCGCCCGGGGAGTGGCCGCCCGCGGAGTGGCCGCCCGAGCCGGGGGCACCCACGGAGGACTCCGGGGAGGGCTCGGGGGCGGGCTCAGGGGCGGGCTCCGGGGACGGGCGCGCATAAGGGCGGTTCCGGGGCGTGCCCCACCGCCCGCCCGCCCAGCCCGCCGTCCGCCGCCACGGGCGTCCGGCGTCCGGGTCGTCAGGGCCGTCCGGCTCGGCAGGCGCGGTCGGGCCGACTCGGTCGGATCAGTCGGCCGGCGGGCCGAAGGGCGTGCGGTGGATCGCGATCAGCAGCCGCCAGGTGCGTGCCGCGAGTTCGTCGGAGGTGGCCGGGACGAGGGCGTGCAGCCAGTCGCCCAGGAGTGCCGTGAAGGTCGCCGCCACCGCCGACGCCACCAGGTCCGGGTGCGGCGCCCCCGCCAACTCCCGCTCGCGGCGGCTGCGTTCGCGCAACTCCTGGTGGAGCAGCACGCCGAGCGGGCCGGCGCCGCCCGGGAGCAGCAGGGAACGGTGGACCGCGGCGTGCTGCTCCACCTCCGCCAGGAAGTCCACCAGTGCGGGCGGCGGGGCGGCCGGATCCGGGATGCCGCGCCAGGCGTGCAGCGCCTCCACGGCCTCCCGGACGATCTCCGCGCAGGCGTCCACCGCGAGGGCCTGCAGGTCCTCGTAGTGGACGTAGAACGTGGCCCGGCCGACGCCGGCCCGCCGGACCACGGCCGCCACACCCACCTCGGCCAGCGGCCGTTCCGCGCATTCGGCCAGTAGCGCGGCGCGCAACCGGCTCCGGGTGCGCTCGGTCCGGGGATCCGTCATCGGGCGACCAGGACGGCGGCGAGGGCCAGGCCGCCGGGCAGCGCCTGGGCGACGAGGATGCGCCGGTTGGCGGTCGCCGCCCCGTACAGGCCCGCGACGACCACGCAGGAGAGGAAGAAGACCTGGACCCGGAAGCCGATCGGGTCGCCCGCCACCAGGCCCCAGACCAGGCCCGCGGCCAGGAAGCCGTTGTAGAGGCCCTGGTTGGCGGCCAGGGGTGCGGTGGCCCGGGCGAGTTCGGGGTCGAAACCGGAGAGCTTGCGCCCGGGCGCGCGCTCCCAGAGGAACATCTCCAGGACGAGGATGTACCCGTGCAGGGCGGCCACCAGGCCGACCAGTGTGCTTGCGACGATCTCCACGGCAGTACCTTTCCGGACAGGTGTCCATTAATCATAGACGAGTGTCCAGGAAAGTCCTGCGCCCGGGTACGCCGCGGTAGGGCAGGCGGTGGCGTGCCGTTGCCGTGTCGCGCCGTCCCGTCCCGTGTCGGGCCGTGTGGGGCGGCGCTTCCGGGGTAGCCGGGTCCGTGCGGGCCGCGCCCGTGAGGCAGCGCCGGTTCGGCGGCGCCCGGACGTGCGGCCGCGGTGCGAGGAGGACACCATGGACGACACCCCGCAGGGCGGCGCGGGCGGCGTTCCGCTGCACCACGACGAGGACCACAGCACACCGCACGGCGGCAGGCCCGCGCCCGGGAAGGCCGAACCCGCGGATGCCGGGCCCGCCGGTGCGCAGAAGCAGGCGGACGACCGCGACTCCGACACCGGCACGGTCCCGACCGTCCGGGGAGGGAAGCCGGTCGCCGAGCAGCAGTCCGGACCGGCGGCCCCGACCGAGGAACAGGAGTAGCGCCCGGCACCGACCGCCGGAGCGCCAGGCTGCCGGGGCTTTCTGGCGCCAGCTGCCTACGACTTGGAGCGCCCGGGGAATCGGCGGCGGCGAGGAAGGAGCGGTGTCCGTGCACGAGCACGCGGCGGCATCCGTCGGAACACGCGGCCCCGGCGGTGCGTGCGGCCCCGGCGGTGCGTGCGGCCCCGGCGACGCGCCCGGCCCGGTCGAGGCCCTGCGGCGCATCGCCGCCCTGCTGGCCTGGCGCGAGGCGTCGCCGTACCGGGTGCGGGCCTTCCGCACCGCTGCCCGGTCGGCCCGGGCCCTGTCGCCCGGTCCGATCGACACGGCCACCGCCCAGCGGTTGCCCGGCGTCGGACCGGTGACCGCCGAGGTGATCGTCGAGGCGTCCCACGGCCGGATGCCCGGCTACCTCGCCCGGCTGGAGGCGGAGGCGACCGGCGAGCCCCTGGTGCGGATGGCACAGGAGCTGCACGCGGCCACGGTCGGCGACTGCCACCTCCACTCGGACTGGTCCGACGGCGGTAGCCCGATCGAGGAGATGGCCGGTGCGGCCCGCGACCTCGGCCACCACTGGGCCGTCCTCACCGACCACTCCCCGCGACTGACCATCGCCCACGGACTCGACCCGGACCGCCTGCGCCGCCAACTGGAGGTCGTCGCGGACCTCCGGGCCCGCTACCGGCCGTTCCGGCTGCTCACCGGCATCGAGTGCGACATCCTCGACGACGGCGCCCTCGACCAGGAGCGCGAGTTGCTCGCCCGCCTGGACGTCGTGGTGGCCTCGGTCCACTCCAGGCTGCGGATGGACCGCGGCCCGATGACCGCGCGGATGGTGGCCGCCGTCCGCAACCCCCACACCGATGTGCTCGGCCACTGCACCGGACGGCTGCTCACCGGCCGCACCCGTCCGCAGTCGCAGTTCGACGCCGCCGCGGTCTTCGCCGCCTGCGCCGAATCCGGCACCGCCGTCGAGATCAACTGCCGTCCGGAACGCCACGACCCGCCCGACGACCTGCTGCAGCAGGCCGCCGACGCCGGCTGCCTGTTCGCGGTCGACACCGATGCCCACGCCCCCGACCAGCTCGACTGGCAGGACCACGGCTGCGCCCGGGCCGCCCGGGCCGGAATCCCCGCCGAGCGCCTGATCACCACCTGGCCGGCCGACCGGCTGCTGGAATGGACCGCGAGCACTGCCGCGGCCTGAGCCGGAGGTGCACCCGGTGCCGAGCGCGCGGCGCGGAGGCGGACGGGTGGTGCCGGACGCTGCCACCGCGACGGCGATCGCCACCGTTGCGGTGGCGGTCGGCGGTGGGGAATGCCGTCGTCGCCCGTGGTTGTTCCGCCAGGTGTGAACAGCGCTGCACCCGCACTTCGACTCTCCGTGCTGGACCGCTCCCGGATCAGGCAGGGGGAGGAGCCGGCCCAGGCACTGCGTGACACGGTGGCGTTCGCTCAGGAGGCGGAGCGGTTCGGCTACCACCGCTTCTGGGTGTCGGAGCACCACGGGGTCCCCGGGGTGGCGGGATCCGCGCCCACCGTCCTGGCTGCCGCGGTGGCGGCGGCCACCACCCGGATCCGGGTCGGGACGGGCGGGGTGATGCTGCCGAACCATCAGCCGCTCGTGGTGGCCGAGCAGTTCGGTGTCCTCGCCTCGCTCTTCCCCGGCCGGATCGACATGGGTCTCGGCCGCTCGGTGGCGTTCACCGACGGGGTGCGGCGGGCGCTGGGGCGGGAGAAGGACGCGGCCGACGGATTCGCCGACCAACTGGACGAACTGCTGGGCTACTTCGACGCCGCAACGCGCGGTCCGCAGGACGTCCACGCACGCCCCGCGGAGGGGCTGGAGGTACCGGCCTTCGTCCTGGCCACCGGTGCGGGCGCCGACCTCGCGGCCGACGCCGGACTGCCCCTGGTGATCGCCGCCGCGCGCGGTGAGGCGGCGATGCAGGAGGCCATCGACCGCTACCGCGTCCGCTTCCGCCCCTCGCCCCGGGCCCCGCGCCCGTATGTGGTCGTCTCCGGCACGGTCGCGGTGGCCGGGACCGCCGAGCGCGCCGAGGACCTGCTGGTGTCGGAGGCGTGGTCCAGCGCCTACTCCCGGGCCCACGGCGAGTTCCCCCCGCTGGTGCCGGCGGAGGAGATCCGCGCCCGCCCGATGAGCCCGCGCGAGCGGACCTCCTTCGAGCGGGCCCTTCAGGGCCACATCGCCGGTACGCCGCATGAGGCCGCCGCCGAACTGCGGGCGCTGATGGAACGGACCGGCGCCGACGAATACCTCGTCACCACCAGCGCCTACGACCGCGGGGCGCTGCTCGACTCCTACCGTCTGCTGGCCGAGGCGATGGACCTGGGCTGACCACGGGCCTCCCGGGCCGACCCGTGCGGTCCGGAGAGTGCCGACGCGCCCCCGGTCGGTGCGGGGAGCCTGCGCCCGACGGGGCGGACGGCGGTCGGTGCCGCGGTGCGCGCCGCGGCCCGTACGGTGCAGTGCGGTCATGCGGACTCCTCAGGCGCATCCGGTGCCCGGTGCGGCCGACGGCGCCGGTCGGCGGCCTCATCGGGCGGCCGGGGTGGTCGACGGGGCCGGGGTGCCCCCGGGGGCGGCGGTGGCGGTGGTGGTTGCGGTGGGGAGCGGGGGCAGTTCGGTGTGCCGGACGGTCAGATCGCCGGTGACCACGGGCGCGAACGGCGCGGGCGCCATGCAGGTGCCGACTCGGCCCTCGACGGCCTTGCCCGCGCTGTCGAGGTCGAGATTGGCCACGCCCCAGGAGAACCCGACCCGGTCCGGGTGCTCGGGCGAACCGCCGTCGAAGACGCTGAAGCCCCGCCGCTGGCCCACGGTGTCGGCCAGCTCCGGGTCGGCACGGGTGATGATCGCGGTGAACGTCGCCGACCGATCACCCGTCACCAGGCAGTCCACCTCGGCCTCCGAGGTGATGGCGCGGCCCAGCGAAGCAACGTGGTGCGAGATCCGGACGGTGCCCCGGGCGTCCGTCGGCAGGCCCTGCGGGGTCTCGCTCGTGGGGCGGCTGAACGGCACGGCTTCCAGCTCGAAGCCGAAGCGTATGTCGTCGTCGGGGGAGTAGGCGTACGAGAGCCGGGCCGAACCACTGACCGCCGCCCGCGCGGCTGCGGTGCCCGGGGTGGCGGCCGTGATGCTCGCCGTGCTCGCCGCGGCGGTGGCGGGTGCGGGCGAGGACGAACTCGCGCAGCCCACGGTGGTGAGCAGCGCGGCGACGGTGACCGCCCCGAGGACCTTGGAGCGAACGGCGGTGCCGGAGACGGCGGCGACAACGGCGGAACGACTGGCGACCATGGTGAACTCCCCTGCCTGGAAGGCCGATCGGCGTGGGCCGCGGCCTCGTCCTGCTGACAGGTCAAGCCTCTCTCCCGGCCACCTCCCGGTCCATGTGCCGATCGGCAGGTTTTCCCAGCTCAACCCCCATGCCCACCCCTGCCGTTCGGCAGGGGTGGGCTTCGAAGGAAGTCCGCCGCCCCCCACGCCGGATCGCCGTCGTGCGGCGCCTGGACGGTGCGGCCGATCGGGACACGACCGCCCCGGCCCCGGCGCAAGGTGCCGGCCGACAGCGCCGCCCCGCCGCCCGGCTGGCACCGGGGCGGCCGCGGCGGGACGCGCGTGCCCGATCGGGCCCGGGTCAGTCCTGGGGGAGGTGGTCGGCGACGAGGACGGCGAAGTCGTCGGGGGAGAGGATCCGGATGCCGAGTTCCTCGGCCTTGGTGCGCTTGGCGCCGGCCTTCTCGCCGGCGACGAGCAGGGTGGTGCGCTTGGAGACGGAGGAGGAGGCCTTGCCGCCGGCGCGCTCGATGAGCTCGTTCATCTCGTTGCGGGAGAGGGCGGCCAGCGGGCCGGTCATGCTGCCGGTGACGACGACGGCCTCGCCCGTGAGCGGACCGGCGGCGACGGCGTCGACGGCAGCCCCGATACCCGGCTCCGCGGTGCCGTCGCCCGCGGTGGCCGCACCGGCGGCGGGTGCGGCGGGTGCGGTCGGTGCGGTGACGGCGGTGCCGACGTCCCGGGCCGCCAGCTTGTCCAGCAGGTCGGCGAGTTCGGCGAGTTCGGCGACGACGACGCGGGCCTTCTCGGTGCCGATGCCGTCGACCTGGGCGAGGGTGTCGGCGTCGGCGGCGCGGATGGCGGCCATGGAGCCGAAGTGGGCGGCGATGCGGCGGGACATGGTGCGCCCGGTGCCGCGGACGCCGAGGGCGCAGAAGACGCGGTTGAGCGGGCGGCTGCGGGCGGTCTCGATGGCGGCGAGCAGGTTGTCGGTGCTGGTCTCTCCCATCCGCTCCAGGCCGAGCAGTTGCTCACGGGTCAGGGTGAACAGGTCGGCGATGTCGGTGACCAGCCCGGCCTCGACGAGCTGGACGGCGCGGGTGCCGCCGAGGCCCTCGATGTCGAGCTGGTCGCGGCCGGCGGCGTAGATGACGGAGGCGACGGCCTGGCAGTTGCGCCCGCGGGCGCAGCGCCAGCGCTGCTCGGTGGTGTCGATGGCGTCGCCGCAGCGCGGGCAGGTCTCGGGGAAGACGATCTGCCGCTCCTCGCCGGTGCGCTGGTCGACGAGCGGGGCCTCGACGCGGGGGATGACGTCGCCCGCGCGGTAGACGAAGACCTGGTCGCCGAGCATGAGGCCGCGGCGGGTGATGTCGGCGGGGTTGTGCAGGGTGGCGTAGGTGACGGTGACGCCGTCGATGACGACCGGTTCGAGGACGGCGCGCGGGGCGATGATGCCGGTGCGGCCGACGTTCCACTCGACGTCGAGCAGGCGGGTGACCTTGTGCTCGGCGGCGAGCTTGCGGGCGACGGCCCAGCGCGGCGCGCGGGAGCCGGAGCCGGCGTCGCGCTGGTCGGCGGCGGCGTCGGCCTTGACGACGACGCCGTCGATGCCGAAGGGCAGCGCGGAGCGCAGGGCGGCGATCTCCTCGACGCGCTGCTGGACCTCGTCCAGGGCGGTGCAGCGCAGCGGGTGGGCGGCGGTGGTGGCCGCGGTGTTGGCGCCGAGGGCGGCGAGGCGCTCCAGGAGTGCGCCGTGGTCGGGGTCCTCGTCGAGGCCGACGGCGTCGTAGGCGAAGAAGGTCAGCTCGATGCGGTAGGGGCGGTCCTTGGCGCGCAGGGTGCCGGCGGCGCCGTTGCGCGGGTTGGCGAAGGGGACGGCGCCGTGCGCGGTGCGGACCTCGTTGGCGTGCTCGAACTGCTCGCGGGTGAGCAGGACCTCGCCGCGCAGCTCGATGTCGACGGGCTCGGCGAGCTCGCCGGGCAGTCCGAGGACGGCGTCCGCGGCATGGATGATGTCCTCGCCGGCCAGGCCGTCGCCGCGGGTGATCAGCTGCTGGAGGCGGCCCGCGCGGTAGCGGGCGGCGACCGCGAGGCCGTCCAGCTTGGGCTCCACGCACCACGCGGCCACCGGGCGGCCCAGTCGCCGCTCCAGGCCCGCCGCCCAGTCGGTGAGCTCCTCGGCGGAGAAGACGTTGTCCAGCGAGAGCATCGGCACGCTGTGCGGGACGTCGCCCTCGACCGCGCCGCCGGCCACCTTGCCGGTGGGGGAGTCGGGCAGCACCTCGCCCGGGTGGGCCTCCTCGTAGGCGGCGATGGCCCGCAGCAGGACGTCGTACTCGTCGTCGCCGAGCGGGGTGGCGCCGTCGCCGTAGTAGGCGGCGGAGGCCTGGACGGCGGAGGCCACGGCGTCGGCGTAGTCGGCAGGGGAGAGCAGTACGGCGTCGTTCTTCATGTCGAACATTCTCCCGAGCGGCACTGACAATCCGCACGCCCGTGCGGGCCGTCCCGCCAGTGCGGGACGGACGGCGAACCCGCCGCCCGTCCCGCACCGACCGTACCGTTCGGCACCGCGTCGGGCCGGTCGTGCCGTTCCGCACCGGGCGCAGCAAGCCGCCGCCCGGCCGCACCGCCCGTCCCGCACCGCCCGGCCGCGGCAGCCGGCCGTACCGGCCCGTCCCGTTCCGTCAGGCGCCGACGTACGCCGCGAGGTGCTCGCCGGTGAGGGTGGAGCGGGCTGCGACGAGGTCGGCGGGGGTGCCCTCGAAGACCACCCGGCCGCCGTCGTGGCCGGCGCCGGGACCGAGGTCGATGATCCAGTCGGCGTGTGCCATGACCGCCTGGTGGTGCTCGATGACGATCACCGACTTGCCGGAGTCCACCAGCCGGTCGAGCAGGCCGAGCAGCTGCTCGACGTCGGCCAGGTGCAGGCCGGTGGTGGGCTCGTCGAGGACGTAGACGCCGCCCTTCTCCGCCATGTGGGTGGCCAGCTTGAGCCGCTGCCGCTCGCCGCCGGACAGCGTGGTGAGCGGCTGGCCGAGGCTGAGGTAGCCGAGTCCGACGTCGGCGAGCCGCTTGAGGATGGCGTGCGCGGCGGGCGTACGGGCGTCGCCGGAGGCGAAGAACTGCTCGGCCTCGCTGACCGGCATCGCCAGCACCTGGCTGATGTCCTTGCCCCCGAAGTGGTGGTCGAGCACCGACGCCTGGAAGCGCTTGCCCTCGCACTCCTCGCAGACGGTGGCCACGCCGGCCATCATCGCCAGGTCGGTGTAGACCACCCCGGCGCCGTTGCAATTGGGGCAGGCGCCCGCCGAGTTGGCGCTGAACAGGGCCGGCTTGACGCCGTTGGCCTTGGCGAACGCCTTGCGGATCGGGTCGAGCAGCCCGGTGTACGTCGCCGGGTTGCTGCGCCGCGAGCCGCGGATCGCGCCCTGGTCGATCGAGACGACCCCGGCGCCCGCCGGGATCGACCCGTGCACCAGCGAGCTCTTGCCGGAGCCGGCGACGCCGGTGACCGCGACCAGCACGCCGAGCGGTACGTCGACGTCGACCTTGCGCAGGTTGTGCGA
The DNA here is from genome assembly GCF_053610105.1 of Kitasatospora sp. NPDC054939. Classification (NCBI taxonomy): domain Bacteria; kingdom Bacillati; phylum Actinomycetota; class Actinomycetes; order Kitasatosporales; family Streptomycetaceae; genus Kitasatospora; species Kitasatospora sp. NPDC054939. The sequence goes on from NZ_JBSGXP010000007.1 coordinate 82,778, forward strand.
GGTCGCGCCGCGGATCTCCAGCGTTCCGGTGGGCTTGCGCACCGTCTGCTTGACGGCGGCCCGGTCGTCGAGGTGGCGGCCGGTGAGGGTGCCGCCGGCCCGCAGGGCCTCGACGGTGCCCTCGAAGCAGACGGTGCCGCCCGCCGAGCCGGCGCCGGGACCGAGGTCGACGACGTGGTCGGCGATGGCGATGGTCTCCGGCTTGTGCTCGACGACGAGCACCGTGTTGCCCTTGTCCCGCAGCCGCAGCAGCAGGTCGTTCATCCGCTGGATGTCGTGCGGGTGCAGGCCGGTTGTGGGCTCGTCGAAGACGTAGGTGACGTCGGTGAGCGAGGAGCCGAGGTGGCGGACCATCTTGGTGCGCTGCGCCTCGCCGCCGGACAGGGTGCCGGAGGGGCGGTCGAGCGAGAGGTAGCCGAGCCCGATCTCCACGAAGGAGTCGAGGGTCTGCTGCAGTGTGGCGAGCAGCGGCTTCACCGAGGGGCTGTCCAGGCCGCGGACCCACGCGGCAAGGTCGCTGATCTGCATCGCGCAGGCGTCCGCGATGTTGATGCCGTTGATCCGGGAGGCGCGGGCGGCCTCGTTGAGCCGGCTGCCGCCGCAGTCGGGGCAGTCGGTGAAGGTGACCGCGCGCTCCACGAACGCCCGGATGTGCGGCTGGAGGGCCTCCCGGTCCTTGGAGAGGAAGGACTTCTGCACCTTCGGGACCAGGCCCTCGTAGGTCAGGTTCATGCTCTCGACCTTGACCTTGGTCTGCTCGCGGTGGAGGAAGTCGTGCAGCTCGGTCTCGGTGTAGTCGCGGATCGGCTTGTCCGGGTCGAGGAAGCCCGAGGCGGTGAAGATCCGCACCATCCAGCCGTCGACGGTGTAGCCGGGGATGGTGATCGCACCCTCGGCGAGCGACTTGCTGTCGTCGTAGAGCTGGGTCAGGTCGATGTCGGTCACGCTGCCCATGCCCTCGCAGCGCGGACAGGCACCGGCGGGCTGGTTGAAGCTGTAGTGCGGGGACGGCCCGGCGCTGGGCTCGCCGAGTCGGCTGAAGACGATCCGCAGCATCGCGTGCGCGTCGGTGGCGGTGCCGACGGTGGAGCGGGAGTTGGCGCCCATCCGCTCCTGGTCGACGATGATCGCCGTGGTCAGGCCCTCCAGCAGGTCGACCTCCGGCCGCGCCAGGCTCGGCATGAAGCCCTGGACGAAGGTGCTGTACGTCTCGTTGATCAGCCGCTGCGACTCCGCGGCGATGGTGCCGAACACCAGGGAGCTCTTGCCCGATCCGGAGACCCCGGTGAACACCGTCAGCCGGCGCTTCGGGATCTCGATGCTGACATCCTTGAGGTTGTTCTCGCGCGCCCCCTGCACGCGGATCAGGTCGTGGCTGTCGGCCACGTGCGGTGCGGGCGACTGCGGGGACGTCCTCTTGGCCGTGCTCATCGTCTCTCCATCCGTGTCCGCGGCGGCAGCCCGGCCTCCGGCGACTCCGGCGGCCGGGCTGCCCCTCGATTCGGCTCAACTGCCGGTGTCCACAAGTCCGTCAAGGCCGATCCCCCGGGCCGGACGCCCCGCCGTGACCGCCGCCCCGAGGGGGCGCGGGAGCCCGCCCGGCGGGCACCTCGGTGCACCGGCGGCGGAGCCGGGGGCGGTGGCCCGGAGCTCGGTTCGCCAGCGTACCGAAACGTTCGGGTAGTACCGACCGCCGCGGACCCGGGCCGGCGGACCGAACGGAGAGGCCCCGGGTGATCGGCCAGGTCAGGGCGCCGCCGGAGCCGTCCGACCGCCGTTCGACCGCTGCGAATCCGGGCTCCACCGAAGCCGTTCGACCGCGGCAGGGCCGCCCCGGACGCCGGCGGAGGCGCCCCGGGCGGCGGGCCGGGTCAGGACACCAGCGTCTGCTCCGCCGACTCGGTCAGCCGGACGGTGCACAGCCCGCCCCGCTCGACCTTCACCTCGGTGACCTCCAGCTGGGTGCCCGGCAGCAGGATGTACTCCTCCTCGCCGGTGAAGGCGGAGAAGCTCCGGATGCCCACGGCCCGGGACGGCACCACCTCGAAGAGCGTCCGCTTGCCGCGGCCGCCGAGGAACGCCCGCGCCACCCCGAGTTCGGAGGTGCACGAGGAGACGCCCCACCAGGTCACCGTCTTCCCGACCGGGTACTGCGCCTTCAGGTCCAGCGACACTCCGCGCCACAGCGGCTCGGTGCGGGCCGGCAGCTGCGACACCGCCGCGAACAGCAGCCGCAGGTACGGCAGGTACGGGACCAGCCGGTCGCGGTCCGGCGAGCGCAGGACCGCGTTGATCTCCCGGTAGAACGCCGATTCGCAGGTGTACAGGTAGAGGGCGGCGATCGCGTCGGCGGACAGCCCGTCGGGGGCCTCGTCGGCCCGGCGCTTGCCGAACTCGTGCGAGCGCTCGATGTGCCGGTCGAGCCCGCGCAGTACCGCGGCGACCGGGGCGACGGCGTCCCGGAAGTCCATCAGCGGGGTGTCGAACACGCCGGTGATCGCCGGGAGGGCGAGGCCCTCGTCCTTGACGCTCGCGAGGCGTTCCAGGTAGAGCTGGTGCAGCTCCATGGTGGACGCGATGAAGGCGCCCATCCGCTCGGCGGTGCCGTCGCCGGCCGCGCCGTCCTGCTCGGCGGCCTGCGCGTTCCAGCCCGTGCTCGGGAGCCAGTCGACCTCGTCGGCGCCCAGCGAGGCGAGGGCCGCGTTGACGGTGCCGAAGTGCTCGCCGTCGCAGAACAGGTCGCCCTGCGCCGCCGGGTTGGCGTGGTCGATGTGCCGGACGTCGACCCCGGGGTACTTCTTCTGGAGTTCGAGGACGACCTTCTTCAGGTTGCGCGCGTGCGCCCCCCACCAGGCGAAGACGACGCCGCGGTCCTCCTCGGGGCCCTCCTGCTTGGCCCGCAGGATCTCCTCGACGACCCGCTCGGCGACCGGGCGCCAGAACGCGGTGTGCCGGTCGGTGCCGCGGGCGCCGCCGCTGTCGGCGGTGAGCGAGGCGTTCAGCAGCAGGACGCCCTGGGTCAGCATCGCCTGGAACCACTCCGGCGGCTGGACGGTGTCCTGCTTCTTCAGCAGCGCGCGGATGTCGGCGATCGGGGTCTTCTTGGGGATCCCGTACTTCCACATCGCCGCGGCCTTGATGATGCAGCGGATGCTCACCACCCGGCCGAACTGGCTGTCCTTCCAGTCGTGGAAGGTGTTGTCGAACATCGCGATGCCGGTGGCGCTCTCCGGCCGCGGGTACGGGTTCTGGCCGAAGACCACGACCTTCCACTTGTGCGGCGCGTGGGGCTTGAGCGCCTGGAAGGTCAGTTCGCGGACCGGGACGACCTCGGGGCCGCGGTCCGGGCCGATGAACGAGGCCGCGCCGGGCTGTGCCTCGATGACCGGCTTCAGCAGCGGGAGCCAGGGTTCGCCGCCGCCCTTGAAGAGTTCCGCCAGGGCGAGCGGGTCGTTCGGGTCGGGCTGGGCGGGGGTGGTGGCGTCGCTCATGGTGGAGGTACTCCGCAGTGTCGAACCGTGCTGGGATTCCGGGCTTCGGCCCGATCGTGCCGCGACGGACTGACAGCGGGTCAGTGCGTCGACGGTCGTGGACGCTAGCACCGCCGACCGACACCGCCCGGGGGCCGCGGCGGCGTCCCGCCGGCGCCGCCCGGGCTTGTCAGTGGGCCCGTCTAGCGTCGTCGGTGTTGCAGGAACCCCGGCTCCCCGGACGGAGAGAACCATGACCGTGAACATCCCGCAGTCGCCGCTCAGGGTGGTACTGACCGACATCAACACCGCGGTGGTGGACTCCTGGCGGGCGGCCTTCGCCGACACCCCCGGTATCGAGATCCACCGGGGCTCGATCGTCGACCAGCAGGTCGACGCCTGGGTCAGCCCCACCAACTCCCGCGGCCGGATGGACGGCGGGGTCGACGCGGTGGTCAAGCGGCACCTGGGCGCGGGCATCCAGCTGCGGGTGCAGCGGGCGATCCGCGACGGGTTCGCCGGGCGGCTGCCGGTCGGCAGCGCGGTCTGCGTCCCGTCCGGGGCGGTCGCCCCCAAGTTCCTGATCTCCACGCCGACCATGCAGGCCTCCTCGCAGGACGTGAGCGAGACCCTGAACGTCGCGCTGGCCTGTGCCGCCGCCTTCCAGGCGGTCCACCGGCAGAACGAGCGGGAGCCCGGCAGCATCCGGTCGGTGGCGCTGGTGGGCATGGGCGCCCAGACCGGCCGGGTGCCGGCCCGGGTGTGCGCCAACCTGATGTGGACGGGCTACACGCTCTTCCAGGACCACTGCTTCGCGGACGACGACGATCTGCGCCGCACGATCACCGCCCAGCTCGACGACCTGGAGAAGGCGCCGGTCGAGCAGCGGGTGCGCATCACGCCGCCGAAGCGGGCCGCCTCCCGCCGCTGACCGGCGGCCCCGGGGGGCCCTCACATCCGGCTGCCCCCGACCACCCCCACTCAACCCCTGTCACCCCCGGAGCCCCGGTGCACGGCCGTCGCCGCCGCGCCGGGGCTCCGGTGCGCCGTGGCCCGGGCGCCCCGGTTCCCGTCCAACCGCCCGGGGTCGCCGCCGAGTTCCGCCGCCCGGTGAGCCCGCCGCCCCGGGCCGGCTCACTCCTTCGGGCGAACCGTCCGCCGCGGTGGCGTGCGTCGCCCGAATGGATCGTGTCCGATCTGTCACTGTGGGTGCGGCACTCCACCGTACGGGCCGCAATCCGCCCGTGCCGTGCCGCGCTGCGCGTGTCCGGGGTCCGTCCGTCCGGCCGCTGCGCCGCGCCCCGGCCCGCGCGCCCCCGACCCGCACCGGCCGCCACCCGCACCCCCACCGACGGAAGGCCGCACCCGATGAGCGACGACATCACCCACGCCAGGATCCATCCGGCGATCGGCATCGCCCGCGTCGGCAACAGCACCGACGCCGACGGCTGGTTCTACGGCCCAGAGACCCCGGACCCCGAACCCGCGGCGCCCGGTGCCCACAAGGACGCGCAGGGCCGGATCAAGCGCCAGGCCGCCCGCTTCCGGATCTACGGCTACGACAGCGCCGGCCGGGTCGTCCGGGAGCTGAAGCCCACCGACCCGGGCGTGGCCGTCGAATGGGGCGTCCACGTCGCCAACCGCAAGGCCGCCTGGTACGAGTTCAACCTCGCCCTGGACATCCCCGACATGGTGGGCCGCAGCACCAAGCGCCGCAACAAGGGCGTGGACCGGGCCAGGCTGACCATCGACCCCGGGCTCAAGACCCTGAGGGCGGCCCCGGGCCAGGCCGTCGACCTCACCGGCGGCAGCTTCCTCGGCGCGCCCGTCCCGCTCGGCCGGATCCAGACCGACGAGCACGGCCGCCTGGTCTTCCTCGGCGGCACCGGCGCCTCGATCGCACCGAACGGCGAACCGCTCACCTCGTACGGCAACAACAACGGCTGGTGCGACGACACCTCCGACGGGCCGGTCACCGCGACGCTCACCCTGGACGGCAGGCCGGTCACCGTCGACCCGGCCTGGGTCGTGGTCGGCCCGCCCAACTACGCGCCCGAGGTCAAGACCGTCCGCACGGTCTGGGACCTGCTGGACGACGTCTTCGTCCGGCAGGGCACGCTCCCCGCCCCCACCGAGGTGAACTTCGAACGGGACGTCCTGCCGCTCCTGCGGCGGTTCGTCGAACTCCAGTGGGTCAACCAGGGGTTCGCCACCCACTTCGGCTTCCGCGGCCCCGAGGACTTCCTCGCCCCGGACCTGCTCAAGCGCCTCGCCAGCCCAGCCGAACGCCACCGCGAGCTGCGCCGCCAGGTCTTCACCGCGATGCGCGACTTCAGCCGGGACGGCATCTCCCCGGTGCCCTGGCCCTGGATCTACGGCGACGGGATGTCCAGCAAGCCGAAGTCCTCCCTGCAGTACATGGCGCTCTCCAAGACCCAGCTCGACCTGCTCCTGGCGTGGTCCAAGGGCGACTTCACCACCACTCCGTGGCCCGGATTCCCGCGCCGATTGGAGGACGCCCCGCCCGCCGAGCAGCCGGGCCTGCTCGACCGCGCGGCCCTCGACTTCTGCCTCGCCGACGCCTTCCACCCCGGCTGCGAGATCACCTGGCCGGTCCGCCACACCACCATGTACGACCGGCCGCTGCGCATCAAGCACCGTCCGGAGGGCCAGCAGGAACCCGACTACGGCGAGGAGCTGACGGTCTCCCGGGCGCTCGGGGCGGACGGCCCGCTGCACGCCCAGGGCCCCGGCGACCTCACCCGCTGGATGGCCGTGCCCTGGCAGACCGACACCGCCAGCTGCCGCTCCGGGTACGAGTCCGCGGCCGGCCTCGGCCCCCGCTACGACCCCCACCTGCCCACCTTCTGGCCCGCACGGGTGCCCAACCACGTGCTGACCGAGGAGGACTTCGAGATCGTCAACCGGCCCGAGCACGCCGGGCACACCACCCAGGAGCAGCGCGAGGACGCCTTCGCCCGGCGGGCCTCCTGGCTGCGGGGCCTGGAGGGCGACTACCCGCAGCAGTTGGCGCAGGCCGTGAAGCAGTGGCACGACTTCGGCATCGTCGAGACCCGCGCGTACACCGTCGGGGACGGCCGGTTCCCCGAGGTCATGCGGGTGGAGTCGACCCCCGGCTTCGACCTCGCCGGGGTCTCGCCGCACCGCAACCTGGTCACCCTGCACGTCCCCGAGGCCACCGCCAGGGACGCGGTGCTGTACGCGGGCCTGCTCGGGGCCCTCGCCGAGGACACCGGCCACGCCCGGGAGGACATCACCGTCGGCTACATCGACAAGCTCGACCCGTTCGGGGAGGACGCCGCCAACGGCTCCGGTGCGGACGGGCAGCCCGGCGGCGCCCCGTGACGGCGGACGGCACCCCGGCCGCGGCGGTCCCCGCCGCGGCCGCACCGCCCAGGACCGCCGCACCCGCGACCACCCGCTACGACGTGGTGGTCGCGGGCGGCGGGCCGGCCGGCGCCGCCGCCGCCCTGGCGCTGGTCCGGGCCGGCCGCACCGTCCTGCTCGCCGACGCCGGCCAGGGCCCGCCCACCGTCGGCGAAGCGCTCCCCGCGGTCGCCGGCGCCCTGCTGCGCGACCTCGGCGCCCACCGGGCCCTGACGGACGGACATTTGCCCTGCTACGCCAACCAGTCCGCCTGGGGCGGCGACACCCTCGCCTCCACCGACAGCCTGTACGACCCGCACGGTCACGGCTGGCACCTCGACCGGGCCCGCTTCGACCGCCGACTGCGCCGGTGCGCCCGCGCCCAGGGCGCCCACCTCGCCGAGCGCACCGCCGTCCGCCCCGTCGACCGGGGCCCGGACGGCGGTTGGACGGTCGAACTGCGGCACGCCGGCCGCCGCCGACGGGTGCGCTGCCGGTGGATCGTCGACGCGACCGGCCGCCCGGCCGCCATCGCGACCGCCTGCGGGGCCCGCCGCCGCACCCACGACCGGCTGATCGCCCTGCACCTGACCCTGGGCCGCTCCGATCCGCCCGGCACCGACGCCGCCACCCTGGTGGAGGCCGCCCCGGACGGCTGGTGGTACACCGCGCTGCTGCCGCACGGCCGACGGCTGCTCGCCTGGTACACCGACGCCGACCTCGCCACCGGCCCGGACGGCCGCGGCCCCGGCGCGGACGGGTTCGGTCCGGACGGTTTCGGCGGCCGGCTCGCGGACACCCGGTACGTCACCGAGCGCACGGCGGCCCACCCGTTCCCGCCGGGGGTCCGGCCCCGCCGGGCACCGGCCCACACCGCCGGGCTGGACACCGTGCACGGCGACGGCTGGACCGCCGCCGGCGACGCCGCCGCCGCGTTCGACCCGCTCTCCTCGCAGGGCGTCCTGACCGCCCTGTTCACCGGTATGAGCGCGGGCCGGGCGGTCCATGCCCAGCTGCGCGGCGAGGCCGGGGCCGGACTCGCCTACGCGCGGACCGTCGAGGGCATCGCGGCCGCCTACCGGCGCAACCACCGCCGCTACTACGCGATGGAGCAGCGCTGGTCCGACCGGCCGTTCTGGCAGCGCCGCCACCTGCTCGCGGCCGGTCCCGGAGGCGGCGCCTGAACCGCCGCGGACGGCCCCGGGCCCCGCCGCCGTCCGGGGGCCCGCCACGACCCACGAACCAGCGATCCCCGCCACCCCACGACCCCACGACCCACCCCACAGGCCCCGAGGAGCACCCCCATGACCACCGAGCAGGCCCAGCCCGCGGACGTGCACGCGCAGTCCGCCGACGCGCCGCCCCGGCACGGCCACCGCTTCCTGCTGATCGGCAAGCAGACGGTCTTCGCCTACCACCTGCCGCTGTACTTCGTGCCCGTCCACGCCTTCCAGATGATCACCAGGTTCGGGCTGGTCGACCAGCTGCGCGAGAAGTACCTCGCGGACCTCGCGCAGCACGAGGGCGAGCAGGTCTACTACTCGCTCTTCTCCGAGGGCCACTGGCCGCTCAAGGAGATCGTCGACGGCACCCGCAGCTCGCTGCCGGTCGAACTGGAGCGGGTCACCGTCGACTCCGCCGGCCGCCGCACCTTCACCATGATCCTCGCCGAGACCACCGCCACCTGCCGCAAGGAGGACGTCGTCCACTACCGGCCGCTGAACGCCACGACCTACCCCGACTACCTCACCTACCTCGCCTTCGGCCAGGGCGACGAGGTGCACCTCGCCCACCAGCTCGCCGCCCCCAAGAACTGGGACGAGGTCATCACCACCCGCGGGCCGCAGGGCTTCGAACCGGCGGACCTCGCCGCGGCGAAGGCCGTCACCATCCCCTCGATCAAGGACCCCAAGGGCCCGGTCGAGCGCAGCCCGCTGACCACCGGCCAGACCTACGAGGGCGAGATCGGCGGCCGCCCGGTCCGCTTCACCGCCGGCCGCCAGGGCTGGTGGAACCACACCAGCCTCAACAACCCGTGATAGCCGGGCCGGTGGCCCGCGGCGTCCGGCCCGCCCCGGCCGGACGCCCGGCGGCGCTCCCGGTCCGGTCCTGTCGTACCTGCGTGCGAGGCTTGCCCCTGCAACCGGTCGCGGACCGGCGGGAAGGGGACGGGATGCCGACGGATCTGCTGGTGGACGAGGCCTGGCGCCCCGCGACGCCGCTCGAGCGGCTGCGCGAACTGGCGGCCGAGCCCGGGCTCGCCCGGATCGTGGCCTCCCGGATCGGGCTGCCCGCCGACCTGGCCGGGGAACTCGCCGAACGGGCGGAGACCGGGGGAGCCGCGTGGACGGCCGTCGCCCGGGCGCTGGCCGCGCAGCCCGCCACCGCACCGGCGCGGCTGGCCCGGCTCGCCGCCCATCCCGACGAGGGCGTCCGGCGGGCCGCCGCGGTGCACCGGGACACCCCCAGGAAGGCCGTCAAAGCGCTCGCCGCCGACCCATCGGAGGCCGTCCGCCGCACCCTGGCCGCCCGGGAGAAGCTGCCGCGCTCGGTAACTTGCATGGGACCGAACTGCTGAATCAGTGCAGTGTCAGCAAGAACAAGGGGCCTAAACTGACTCACCTTAAGCTTGCTTTGACCAAAGACCGCAGCAGTCATGGGTGTCCGCAGGAACTGAGACCCGTCATCGTC
>NZ_JBSGXP010000008.1:0-91009 GCF_053610105.1 Kitasatospora sp. NPDC054939
TATCCCCGCTCACCCCCACAAAATCCACATTCCTACGGCCCGGCGCCCGGTGTTGGGGGCGGCGGGCCGTGCACGGTGGCGCGGGGGTGGGTCCCCGGTCCTACAGCAGGTCCTTGAACTCCTTGGGCAGTTCGAAGTCGGCCGGGCCCTTGCCCGCGCCGAGCCCGAACGCACCGCCCGGGGCCTGGCCCGCACCGGCGCCGGGGCCGAGCGCGCGGCGCTCGGCGGCGGCGGCCTCCTCCTGCGCGCGCTTCAGCGGGTTGCCGGACTTGCGCTTGCCCTTGGCGACCGGGGCCTTCTTGCCGGACTTCTTGGAGCCGCCGCCCATGCCGGGGATCCCCGGCATGCCGGGCATGCCCTTGCCGGAGGCCATCGCGGACATCATCTTGCGGGCCTCGAAGAACCGCTCGACCAGGTTGTTGACCTCGCCGACCTGGACGCCGGAGCCCTTGGCGATGCGCAGCCGGCGCGAGCCGTTGATGATCTTCGGGTCGGTCCGCTCGGCCGGGGTCATCGACTTGATGATGGCGCCGACGCGGTCGACGTCCTTGTCGTCGATGTTGTTGATCTGCTCGCGGATCTGGCCCATGCCCGGCAGCATGCCGAGCAGCTTGGAGATCGAGCCCATCTTGCGGACCTGCTCCAGCTGCGCCAGGAAGTCGTCGAGCGTGAAGTCCTTGCCGCCGCCCTGCAGCTTGGAGGCGATCTTCTCGGCCTCGGCCTGGGAGAAGGTCTGCTCGGCCTTCTCGATCAGGGAGAGCACGTCGCCCATGCCGAGGATGCGCGAGGCCATCCGGTCGGGGTGGAAGGCGTCGAAGTCGTCGACCTTCTCGCCGTTGGAGGCGAACATGATCTGGCGGCCGGTGACGTGCGCGACCGACAGGGCGGCACCGCCGCGGGCGTCGCCGTCGAGCTTGGAGAGCACGACACCGGTGAAGTCGACGCCGTCGAGGAACGCCTGGGCGGTGGTGACCGCGTCCTGGCCGATCATGGCGTCGACGACGAAGAGGACCTCGTCCGGCTGGACCGCGGCACGGATGTCGGCGGCCTGCTGCATCAGCTCGGCGTCGATGCCGAGGCGGCCGGCGGTGTCGACGACGACGACGTCGTACTGCTTCTGCTTCGCGTACTCGATCGAGTCGCGCGCCACCTGGACCGGGTCGCCGACGCCGTTGCCCGGCTGGGGGCCGTAGAAGGCCACCCCGGCGCGCTCGGCGACGACCTGCAGCTGGTTGACGGCGTTGGGGCGCTGGAGGTCGCAGGCGACCAGCAGCGGGGTGTGCTTCTGCTGCTTCAGCCAGTGGCCGAGCTTGCCCGCGAGGGTGGTCTTACCGGCACCCTGGAGACCGGCGAGCATGATCACCGTCGGGCCGTTCTTGGCGAACTTCACCCGGCGGGTCTCGCCGCCGAGGATGGCGATGAGCTCCTCGTTGACGATCTTGATGATCTGCTGCGCCGGGTTCAGCGCGCCGGAGACCTCGGCGCCGAGCGCCCGCTCCTTGATCTGCTTGATGAAGGCCCGGACGACCGGCAGCGCGACGTCCGCCTCCAGCAGCGCGATGCGGATCTCGCGCGTGGTGGCGTCGATGTCCGCCTCGCTGAGGCGGCCCTTGCCCCGGAGGTTCTTGAACGTCGCTGCGAGGCGATCGGAAAGAGTGTCGAACACGTCGGCGCGGGTCCCTTGCGGCATCGGTATTTGTACGGTCGTCGCCCCCCAGGGTATCCGGCCGCCCCGGGTCCGGTCTCCACCCCCGGGACGGCCCGGCCCCGCGCTGCCCCGCGGACCGCCCCCGACCTGCACCGACCTGCCCCGACTCATTCCGGGGACGGCCCGGTCCGGGCCCCGTCCGGGGACGGCCCGGCCCGGCGAGGCCCCCGGGGCAGCGGCGGACCGGCGGACCGGCTCAGCCCAGCGCCGCCCGGACGGCCGCCGCGACCTCGCCGGCACGCTGCGCGGCGAGCGGGCGGCCGGCCTCGTCGGTCAGGTAGAAGGCGTCCACGGCGTCGGCACCGAGGGTGGAGACGTGCGCCGTCCGCACCCGCACCCCGGCCGTGTCCAGTGCCCGGCCGATCCGGTGCAGCAGGCCGGGGGCGTCGTGGGCGCGGACCTCCAGCACGGTGGCGCTGGCCGAGGCCACCGCGGGGGCGACGGCGACCACCGGTGGCGGCGTGGGGATGCCGGTCCGGCGCGGGGCCGCCGCGTCGCGCTCGGCGAGCCGCCGGGCGACGTCCAGCGAACCGTCCAGGGCCCGCCGCAGGTCGGCCCGGAGCCGGGCGGCCTCCGGCAGCTCGCCGAACTCGGCGGCCACCGTCCAGGTCAGCAGCAGGACGGCGCCCGCGCCGATCGGGTCGAGTTCCCGCAGGCCCGCCTTGCGGACGGTGAGCCGGTGCAGCGCCAGCACCCCGGCGACGGTGCCGAGCAGCCCGGGGCGGTCCGGGACGGCCAGCGTCAGCTCGACCCCCATCGGCTCCACACCGACCGGCCCGCCCGTGCGCCCCGTCCCGACCGAGCCGCCCGGCCCGCCGGGAGTACCCGGTGCGGCCCCGTCCCCGTCCGCGCCGGGACCGCCCTCGGCCTGCGCCCGCAGCGACAGGGCCGGGCCCCCGGTGCGGGCCGCCTCCACCGCGAGCCGCTCCTGCTCGGCGGTCGGGTCGGCGTCCACCGGGAAGGGGTACGCCCCGGCCAGCTGGGCGGCGGCCCGCTGGACCAGGCCGTCCACCAGCGAGGCCCGCCAGCTGCTCCAGGCGGCCGGGCCGGTGGCGGTGGCGTCGGCCTCGGTGAGCGCGTGCAGCAGTTCCAGCTGCGGCAGGGTGGCGACCACCTTGGTGATCGCCTCGACGGTGGCCGGGTCGTCCGGGTCGCGGCGGGTCGCGGTGTCGACCAGGGTCAGGTGGTGGCGGACCAACACCGCCAGGGTCTCGGTGTCCTCCCGGTCGAAGCCCATCCGGGCGGCCACGTCGCGGACGATCACCTCGCCCGCCTCGGAGTGGTCGCCGGGCCAGCCCTTGCCGATGTCGTGCAGCAGCGCGGCCACCAGCAGCAGGTCGGGCCGGGCCACCCGGCGGGTCATCGCGGCGGCCCGGACGGCGGTCTCCACCAGGTGCCGGTCGACGGTCCAGCGGTGCACGGCGTTGCGCTGCGGGCGGCAGCGCACCCGCTCCCAGTCGGGCAGCAGCCGCGTGATCAGGCCCTCGGCCTCCAGCGCCTCCCAGACCGGGATGCAGGCCTCCCCCGCGCCGAGCAGGGTGACCAGCTGCTCACGGGCCTCGTCCGGCCACGGCACCGGCAGCGGACGGCACTCGGCGGCCAGTCGCCGGACGGTGGCGTGCGAGACGGTCAGCCCGTTCTGCGCGGCGGCCGCGGCGGCCCGCAGCGGCAGCACCGGGTCGGCGGCGGGGCGGGCGCCCTGGGCGAGGACGGCCTCGCCGTCCTGCTCGACCACGCCCTCGGCGAGCGGGCGCCGCTCCACGCCGCCCCGGGCCACCGCGCCCGAGCCGCGCCCGGCGCCGGAGAACGGGAAGGCGAGCCGCGGCCCCCGCCGACCGCGCCGCGTGCGGGCCGCGAGCACCCGGTCGACCGCCCGCCAGGTGACGTCGCTCGCGTAGGCGACGGTCCGGGCGGCCTCGTAGACCTGGCGCAGCAGGGTGTCGGCGTCCAGCACGCCGAGCTGCCGGGCGACCTGGTCCTGGTCCTGCAGGCTGAGCCGTTCGGTGGCCCGGCCGGTGGCCAGGTGCAGGGCGTCGCGGACGTCGGCGAGGCGCAGCGCGGCGGCGTCGAGGCCGTCGCGGGGGGCGTCGGCGAGCCAGGTGGCGGCGATCGCGTTGAGGGCGACGACGTCGCGCAGGCCGCCGCGGGCCTCCTTGAGGTCGGGTTCCAGCAGGAAGGAGAGCTCGCCGTGGCGTTCGGCCCGCTCCCGGCCGAGTTCGCGCAGTTCGGGCAGCCGGGTGGGGGCGGCGGCGCGCCAGTCCGCGAGGACGGCGGAGCGCAGGCCGGCGGTGAGCGCGGGGTCGCCCGCGATGTGCCGGGCGTCCAGCAGGCCGAGCTGGGCCTTGAGGTCGGCGGCGGCGACGGTGCGGGCCTCGGCGGTGGTGCGCACCGAGTGGTCGAGGGCGGCGCCGGAGTCCCAGACGGGGTACCAGATGCGCTCGGGCAGGGCGGGGTCGAGCGGGCCCTCGTGCAGCAGCAGGACGTCGAGGTCGCTGCGCGGGGAGAGTTCACCGCGTCCGTAGCCGCCGACGGCGACCAGGGCGACCCCGGCGGGCGCTCCGGCGGCGGCGAGCAGGCCGCTCAGCCAGTCGTCGGCGAGGCGGGCGAGGGCGGTGCGCAGGGCGGGGCCGGTCGGGCCGGTCCCGTCCAGCAGGCGGGCCCGGGCCGCCCCGTACGCCACCGTCGCGGAGGCATCGGGAGCACCGGCGGTACTGGCGGTACCGGGAGCACCGGCGACACCTGAAGCACCAGCGGTACCGGAGGAGGCGGCAGCGGCGGAGTCGGGGCGAGGGTCGGAGTCGGAGTCGGCAGCGGCGGTCATTCGTTCTCCCCGTCCATCGTGCTGGGCTGATACGCCGTCAGCGGACCTGCGACCGGGGCCGGTCGCAGGTCCGCCTGCGGTGTCGAGCTGATGGTAGGACCTCGCTCAGAGGGCGTCGGGTCCGCGCTCGCCGGTCCTGACCCGGACGGCGGTGTCGACGGGGATGCTCCAGACCTTGCCGTCGCCGATCTTGCCGGTCCGGGCGGCCTTCACCAGGACGTCGATCAGCTGCTCGGCGTCATCGTCCTCGACCAGGACCTCGATCCGGACCTTGGGCACCAGGTCGACGGTGTACTCGGCGCCGCGGTAGACCTCGGTGTGGCCGCGCTGGCGGCCGTAGCCGCTGGCCTCGGTGACGGTCAGGCCGTGCACTCCGAAGGCCTGCAGGGCGGCCTTCACGTCGTCCAGGCGGTGCGGCTTGATGACCGCGGTGATCAGCTTCATCGGGCGTCGACCTCGGTCTTCTCGGTGGTCCGGCCGGCGGTGGCGGCGGGAGCGGGGGCGGCGGGGGCGGCGGAGGCCGCCACCGGGGCGGGACGGGCGATACCGGTGCCGAGGGCGCTGAAGTCGTACGCGGACTCGGCGTGCTCGCTCTGGTCGATGCCGGCGACCTCCTCCTCCTCGCTGACCCGGAAGCCGATGGTGCGGTGGATCGCCTGGCCGAGCAGCCAGGAGAGGACGAAGGAGTACGCGCCGACGGCGACGACGCCCATCGCCTGCTTGCCGAGCTGTTCGAGGCCGCCGCCGTAGAACAGGCCCTTGGCGGTCTGGCCGACGGCGCCGGTGGCGAACAGGCCGACCAGCAGCGAGCCGATCACGCCGCCGACCAGGTGGACGCCGACCACGTCGAGCGAGTCGTCGTAGCCCCAGCGGTACTTGAGGCCGACGGCGGCGGCGCAGGCGATGCCGGAGACGATGCCGATCGCGACGGCGCCGAGCGGGGAGACCGAGCCGCAGGCCGGGGTGATGGCGACCAGGCCGGCGACCGCGCCGGAGGCGGCGCCCAGGGTGGTGAACGCGCCGTGCTTGATCTTCTCGTAGGCGAGCCAGCCGAGGACCGCGGCGGCGGTGGCGACCTGGGTGTTGACCAGCGCCATCGCGGCGACGCCGTTGGCGGCCAGCGCGGAGCCGGCGTTGAAGCCGAACCAGCCGAACCAGAGCAGGCCGGAGCCGAGCATCACCAGCGGCAGGCTGTGCGGGCGCATCGGGTCCTTGCGGAAGCCGACCCGCTTGCCGAGCACCAGGCAGAGGGCCAGGCCCGCGACACCGGCGTTGATGTGCACGGCGGTGCCGCCGGCGAAGTCGATCACGCCGTTGCGGTCACCGAGCCAGCCGCCGTTGCCGCCGTCGAAGAAGAACACCCAGTGCGCGACCGGGAAGTAGACGACCGTGGTCCAGAGCGCGACGAACAGGCCCCAGGCGGCGAACTTGGCGCGGTCCGCGATGGCGCCGCTGATCAGGGCGGGGGTGATGATGGCGAACATCAGCTGGAAGGCGGAGAACGCGGTGACCGGGATCGCGCCGGTCAGGTCGTTGAGCCCGATGCCGCGCATCCCGAGGTGGTCGAGGTTGCCGATCAGGCCGGCGCCCGCGTCGGGGGCGAAGCTGAGCGAGTAGCCGTACAGCACCCAGAGCACGCTGACGATGCCGAGCGAAATGAAGCTCATCGCCAGCATGTTCAGTGTGCTCTTGGCCCTGACCATGCCGCCGTAGAAGAAGGCCAGCCCGGGGGTCATCACCATGACCAGGGCCGCACTGATGAGCACGAAGGCGGTATCGCCCGCGCTGAAGCCGTCCGGCATCGGCGTCTCCTCATGAATGGAAGCCGCTCCACACCCGGGATACCTGTCCCGTGCCACCCGGGGTGTCGGCGATGAAGAGGAGCGTGCCGAAGGCGGGTTTCGGCCGATGCGGCCCGTTGTTTCGCGGCCGTGACGAGGCCGACGCCGGGGTTACGCGTACGTGAACTGCGGCCCTGCCGGGGCGGCCGGTGGGTTACCGTACCGCCCCGCACCACGCGGAGTGCCGGACGTGCCACCGACCGTGGCAGCGGCGGCTGTCACGGTCGGCGGGTCCGGGGGGCTCCGGCGTGATCCACTGGCCGGAACCGGCCCACGGGCGGACGGGGCGGTCCCACAGGACCCGGGCAGGGGCGCGGGTGGGCTCACACCACCGAGACGTACTCCGGGATGTCCTCGGTGATCCGCTCCGTGAGCCGGTTGACCGCGTCCACGCCCCGGAACCGCGCGGCGGCGGCCTCGGTGGTCTTGCGCACCCGGGAGTTCAGCCGCTCCGAGCGGACCTTGGTCGCGATGTCGACCGCCTGCTCGGCCATCACGGCCGCCTGCTCCGCCTCGTTCTGCAGGACGTGCACGCTGGCCATCCCGATCAGGTTGAAGGCGTACGAGCGGATGTGGTCCGGGTCCTTGCGGAAGAGGTCGACCGCGGTCTCCATGACCGGTGCGGACATCGAGGCGTACAGCTCCGCCTGGCCGGAGTGGTAGGCGAGGTCCCGGTAGGAGTGGGCGTTCTCGGCGTTGAGCTCGGCGGGCGAGAAGAACCGCAGCCAGTTCGGCTGGTCGTCGCCCTCGCGGATGTCGGTGAAGGTGTCCTCGGCCAGCCGGACGGCGCGGGCGCAGCGGTTGACCTCGCCGATGGTGGCGTAGGCGCGGGCCTCCATCGCGTAGAGCAGCGACTGCTGGCGCGGGGTGGCGGTGTCCCGGCTGCCGTACTGGGCGAGGTGGATCAGCTCCAGGGCGTCCTCGCCGCGGTTGAGGTGGATCATCTGGCGGCTCATGTCGGTGAGGATCTGCGCGCCGAACGGGCGGTCTCCGGCCTCCTTGGCGGCGTGCAGCGCGAGCACGTAGTACTTCTGCGCGCTGGGGTGCATGCCGACGTCGTACGACATCCAGCCGGCCAGGTGGGCCAGCTCGGAGGTGAGCCGGAAGAGCCGCCTGGTGGTCTGCTCGGGGTAGGTCTCCTGGAGCAGGTCGGTGACCTCGTGCAGCTGGCCGACCACGGCCTTGCGGCGCAGCCCGCCGCCGTTCTGGGCGTCCCACTGGCGGAACATCACGGTGGTCTGTTCGAGCAGTTCCAGCTCGGGTTCGGAGAGCCGGCCGCTGTGCGGCTCCCCGCCGTTGGCGGCGGCCAGGATCGGGGTCGGCGCGCCGCCCGGGCCGGGGGCGAGCCAGCGCTGCATGGGCTCGATCAGCGCGGCGCCGGCCGTCAGGGCGAGCGAGGTGCCGAGGAAGCCCCGGCGGTTGAGCATCAGGTCGCTGCGGGAGTAGTCGCTGATCAGCTGGACGGTCTGGGGGGCGCTCCACGGCAGGTCGACGCCGCCGCCGACGGTGGAGACGGGGACGGCGGCGCGCAGCCCGAGGTCCTCGATCGAGACGACCGAGCCGAAGCGCTCCGAGAACAGCTCCGACATGATCTTGGGGATCGGCTCGCGCGGCTGCTCCCCGTCGAGCCAGCGGCGCACCCGCGAGGTGTCGGTGGACACGTGGTGGGCGCCGATCTGGCGGGCCCGGCGGTTGACCTGGCGGGCCAACTCCCCCTTGGACCAGCCGCTGCGCGCGAACCACGTGCTCAGCTTCTCATTGGGTTGCTTCTCTGCCATGGGAACGTCCCCATCCCGCCCGGCTCCGGTCCGGAGCCCCGATCGTGACTGCCCGACGGTTGCGGGCGCTGTGCCAGACGTGCCGTACCTGAGGTGCTGTCATGCTTGGTGAACCGAACGTAACGCCCTCTGCGCCGTCCGGGGGAGCGGGCCTGGCGAAACGCCACCCTTCGCCACCCCCAGGAGTGAACCGAAGCCGGTCCGCGCGCGCTTCACTGGTAGTCCCGGCGGAGCGGCACATGCCACCCGCCAAGTCCACCCCGGCCGTCCCGGCCGTCTCGGCAATCCACAGCAGTCCCAGGCGAGTTGTTCTCCCGCCTGAAGCGGCGGCAGCCTCGCGCACCCGACGATCCTGCACCCGCACCGCCCGCCGCAAGGCGGCGCCCGGAGCGCACCGCACCATCAGGCGCACGCCCTGCGCCGCGCGCCGCCACCGCACAACGCACGACGCAACGGACAATCAACACAAAGTCACCATCCCGTAACCACCGGCAACGAGAACCTGTTGGGGGAGGCATGGACAACCTGTTCGGCGAACTTCGGCTGGGGCACCTGCGGCTGGCACCGAGGGGCGCGCGCCGCCGCACCCGCACCACCGCGTCCCAGGCCGCCGCGGAGTACACCGGCCGCTGGGGCTGGGCCGTCGCCGTCGGCAGCCCGGCCGGGCCCGCCACCCCCCACGGCGGCTGCCACTGCGGCGCCCCCCGCTGCGCCGCCCCCGGCCTCCACCCGGCCGGCGGCGAGCTGCCGGCCGGCGACGGGATCCGCCCGGCCGCGGACGGCCTGCGCGGGGAGGAGGCACCGGTGCTCTTCCCGACCGGCCGCGCCTTCGACGTGCTCGACGTGCCCGAGCAGGCCGGCCTCCAGGCTCTGGTCCGGCTGGAGCGGATGGGCACCCAGGTCGGACCGGTGCTGGCCTCCCCCACCGGCCGGCTGCAGTTCCTGGTCGCCGCCGGCACCGCCCGGATGCTGCCCGACCTGCTGTACCGGATGGGCTGGGACGACGCCGCACTCGACCTCGCCTGCCACGGCGAGGGCAGCTGGGTGGCCGCTCCCCCGACCGTGCTCGACGGCCTCGGCCCGGTGCGCTGGCTGCGCCGCCCCACCCGGGACAACGCCGGCTGCCCGCCGGAGGCCCGGCTGCTGCTCGGCACCCTGGCGTACGCCTGCCACCGCAGCCGAGAGCGGGCCGCCGAACCCGCCTGGGTCGCCTCCTAGGGCTCCCCCTCCCCCACGCACCGCGCACCAGGCGCCACCGGGAGCACCACCCGGAGCCCCCGCACCCACCCGCCCCGGGTACGCCGAAGGGCCCGCCCCCTGCGGAGCGGACCCTTCGTCCGACGGGACCCGGCCGCGGCAGCGGCCCGGACGGCGGCGGTCAGTCGCCGATCAGCGCGTCCACGAACGCCCCGGGCTCGAACGGCGCCAGGTCGTCGGCGCCCTCGCCCAGCCCGATCAGCTTGACCGGCACGCCCAGCTCGCGCTGGACCGCGATCACGATGCCGCCCTTGGCGGTGCCGTCCAGCTTGGTCAGCACGATGCCGGTGATGTCGACGACCTCGGCGAACACCCGGGCCTGCACCAGGCCGTTCTGGCCGGTGGTGGCGTCCAGCACCAGCAGCACCTCGTCGACCGGGCCGTGCTTCTCGACGACCCGCTTGACCTTGCCCAGCTCGTCCATCAGGCCGGTCTTGGTGTGCAGGCGGCCGGCGGTGTCCACCAGGACGGTGTCCACGCCCTCGGCGATGCCCTCCTTGACGGCGTCGAAGGCGATCGACGCGGGGTCGCCGCCCTCGGGGCCGCGGACGGTGTGCGCACCGACCCGCTCGCCCCAGGTCTGCAGTTGGTCGGCGGCGGCGGCGCGGAAGGTGTCGGCCGCGCCGAGCACCACCCGGCGGCCGTCGGCGACCAGGACCCGTGCCAGCTTGCCGGTCGTGGTGGTCTTGCCGACGCCGTTGACGCCGACGACCAGGACCACCGCCGGGCCCTCCTCGTGCTTGGTGGAGCGGACGGTGCGGTCGCTGTCCTTGCCGATCAGGTCGACGAGCTCCTCGCGCAGCAGGCCGCGCAGCTCGTCCGGGGTGCGGGTGCCGAGCACCTTGACCCGGGTGCGCAGGCGCTCGACCAGCTCCTGGGTCGGGACCACGCCGACGTCGGCGATGAGCAGGGTCTCCTCGATCTCCTCCCAGGTGTCCTCGTCGAGGTGCTCGCGCGAGAGCAGCGAGAGCAGGCCCTTGCCGAGGGAGTTCTGCGAGCGGGAGAGCCGGGAGCGCAGCCGGACCAGCCGGCCGGCGGTGGGCTCGGGGACTTCGAGGGCCGGGACCTCCTCCGCGGCCTCGGCGGTCTCGACCGGTTCGACGGCCTCGGCCGGTTCGACCGTCCCGGCCGGCGCGGCGGGAGCCTCGGGGAGCTGCACCTCCTCGACGGTGCGTCTGGGGGCCTCGGTCGGCGGCGCGGACTCCTCGCCGACCTGGGGCTCGCTCGGGGTCTTGGGCGCCGTGATGACCGGCGCCTGCGACTTCGGGGGCAGTTGCTGGCGTCGTCTGCCGGAAACGACGAGGCCCGCGATCGCGCCGATGGCGATCACGGCGATGACTACGGCAAGAATCACGTATTCCATAACCCGTCCAGTATCCGCGACGGGTGCCCGGACGGACCGCAGGAGTCACCGGGTTCAGGCGCGGCGCCCCCGCGGGGCGCGGCCGGGCCCGTCCTCGCGCAGCCGCTGGCTGATCACCTGGGAGATGCCGTCGCCCTTCATGGTCACCCCGTACAGGGCGTCGGCGGACTCCATGGTCAGCTTCTGGTGGGTGATCACGATCAGCTGGGAGCTCTCCCGCAGCTCCTCCATGATCCCGACCAGCCGGCGCAGGTTGGTCTCGTCGAGCGCCGCCTCCACCTCGTCCATCACGTAGAACGGGCTGGGGCGCGCCTTGAAGATCGACACCAGCAGGGCCACCGCGGTCAGCGAGCGCTCCCCGCCGGAGAGCAGCGAGAGCCGCTTCACCTTCTTGCCGGGCGGGCGGGCCTCCACCTCGACCCCGGTGGTCAGCATGTCGTCCGGGTCGGTGAGCAGCAGCCGGCCCTCGCCGCCGGGGAAGAGCCGTGCGAAGACGCCCTCGAACTGGGCGGCGGTGTCGTGGTACGCGGCGGTGAACAGCTGCTCGACCCGGGCGTCGACGTCCTTGACGATGTCCAGCAGGTCGCGCCGGCTGCGCCGGAGGTCGTCGAGCTGCTCGCCCAGGAAGCGGTGGCGCTCCTCCAGCGCGGTGAACTCCTCCAGCGCCAGCGGGTTGACCCGGCCGAGCTGCTGGTACGCCTTCTCCGCCGTGCGCAGCCGCTTCTCCTGCTCGGCCCGGACGTACGGGTACGGCTCGCCCGGCTCCTTGCCGTCCTCGGGCGGCGCGGGCGGCACCGGGAGGTCCGGCCCGTACGAGGCGAGCAGGTCGCCGCCGGCGATGCCGAACTCCTCCAGCGCGCGGGCCTCCAGCTGCTCGATGCGCAGCCGCTTCTCAGCCCGCAGCACCTCGTCCCGGTGGCCGGCGTCGACCAGCTTGTCCAGTTCGCCCTTGAGTTCGCGCCCGTGCTCGCGGTGCTCGCGCAGTTCGGCCTCGCGGGTGGTGCGGGCCTCCTCGACGGCGGCGCGGTCGGCGTCCGCACGGGCCAGCGACACCTCCAGGCAGGCGAGCAGCTGCCGGGCTCCGGAGGCCACGGCGGTCGCCACCGCGGCGTCGTGTTCGGCGCGCCGGCGGCGTTCGGCGGCCCGGGCGCGGGCCTCGCGTTCGGCCCGGGCGGCGCGGTCCAGCTGGTCGGCCCGGCCGGTGAGGGCGCGCACCCGCTCCTCGTGGGTGCGGACCGCGAGCCTGGCCTCCAGCTCGCCCTGGCGGGCCCGCGCGGAGTCCTCGGCGAGCCGCTGCTGTTCGGCCTGGTCGGGTTCGTCGTCCGCGGCGCCGGCCGACTCCTCGGCGGCGGCGAGGCGTCCGGCGAGTTCCTCGGCGGCGGCCAGGGCCTGGGCGAGGCCCTCCTCGGCGCGGGCGGCGGCGGCCGAGAGCCGCTCGGCCTCGCCGGCCGCGGCGCGGGCCTGCCCGCCGAGCCGGCCCAGGGTGCCGGCGGTCCGGGCTCGTTCCCGTTCGGCCTGCCGCCGCCGTTCGGCGAGCCGGTCCAGCTCGGCGGCGGTCTCCCGGCGCCGGGCGGTGAGGTCGGCGAGCCGCTCGGCCGCGGCGGCGCAGCGGAGGTCGAGGTCGGCGATGGCGCGGGTGGCCTCGTCCACCGCGGCGGCGGTCTCCAGCAGGCTGGGGGCGGCGCCGGAGCCTCCGTGCGCGGAGCCGGTGCCGAGCCGGTCGCCGTCGGCGGTGACGGCGGTGAGCCGGGGGTGGGCGGCGATCAGGGTGAGGGCCGTGTCGAGGGTGTCGACGACGGCGGTGCCGGCCAGCAGGGTGCGGACGGCGGGCAGCAGCGCAGCCGGGCCCTCGACCAGGTCGGCGGCCCAGCGGGCGCCGGCCGGGAGCCCGGGTTCGGCGGCGACCGCGGCGGCGGCCGGTCCGGGGGCGTCCGCGATCAGCAGGGCGGCCCGTCCGGCGTCGTCGGTGCGGAGCAGGCGCAGGGCCTCGGCGGCGGCGCCGGGCGAGTCGACCGCGACGGCGTCGGCCGCGCTGCCGAGCGCCGCGGCGACCGCACTCTCGTGGCCGGGGGCGATCCGCAGCAGGTCGGCGGCCGGGCCGAGGAGTCCGGTGAGCCGGTCCCCGGCGGCGAGCAGGGCGCCGCTGCCGTCCTTGCGGCGCAGGCCGAGGGCGAGGGCGTCGCGCCGGGCGGCGAGCGCGGCGCGTTCGCGGTCGGCGGCACCGGCGGTGTCCCGGGCGGCGGCGAGGTCCCGTTCGACGGCGGCCAGCGCCGTGCGGGCGTCCTGGTGGGCGGTGTCGGCGTCCGCGTCGTCGGCGGCCTCCCCGTCCACCAGGTCCTGCAGCTCCTGGTGCTCGGCCCGGGCCGCCTCGGCCCGCAGCAGCGCCTCGTCGCGGGCCTCGGCGAGCCGGCCGATCTCGGCCTCGGCGGACGCGGCCCGGGAGCGGGCGGCGGCGGTCTGCCCCTGGAGCCGGGCCAGGCCCTCGCGGCGGTCGGCGATCGCGCGGGCGGCGGCCTTGAGCCGGCGCTCCTCCTCGGCGAGGGCGCGTTCCAGGTCGCTCCTGGTCTCGACGGCTTCGGCCAGCGCGTACCGGGCCTCCTCCAGGGCCTCGGCGAGGGCGGCCTCCTCCGCGCGGATCCGCTCGGCCTCCCGTTCGAGCTCCTCGGGGTCGCGTCCGCGCCGTTCCTCGGCCTGGCGGCCGGCCGCGGCGTGCCGGGCGGCGGCCTCGGCGAGTCCGAGGGTGCCGCGGGTGCGTTCGGCGAGGGCGGAGAGCCGGTACCAGTTCTGCCGGGCCGCTTCGAGGCCGGGCCCGAGCTGCTGGACCTGCGCCTCCAGGACGGCCTCCCGCTGCAGGGCGCGGGCGAGCTGCTGTTCGACGGTGCTGCGGCGCAGGCCGAGCGCGAGCTCGTCGGCGATCTCCGCCTCGACGGCCCTGCGCAGGGTCAGCAGGTCGTCGGCGAGCAGGCGCAGCCGGGCGTCGCGCAGTTCGGCCTGGATGCCGGCGGCGCGGCGGGCGATCCTGGCCTGGCGGCCGAGCGGGCCGAGCTGGCGGCGCAGTTCGGCCACCAGGTCCTGGACGCGGTTGAGGTTGACCTGCATCGCGTCCAGCTTCCGCAGCGCCTTCTCCTTGCGCTTGCGGTGCTTGAGGACGCCGGCGGCCTCCTCGATGAAGGCGCGGCGGCCCATCGGGTCGGCGTGCAGGACGGAGTCGAGCTGCCCCTGCCCGACGATGACGTGCATCTCGCGGCCGATGCCGGAGTCGGAGAGGAGTTCCTGGATGTCCAGCAGCCGGCAGGTGTCCCCGTTGAGCGCGTACTCGCTGCCGCCGTTGCGGAACATCGTCCGGGTGAGGGTGACTTCGGCGTAGTCGATGGGCAGGGCGCCGTCGGTGTTGTCGATGGTGAGGCTGACCTCGGCCCGACCGAGCGGGGCGCGCCCGCTGGTCCCGGCGAAGATGACGTCCTCCATCTTGCCGCCGCGCAGCGATTTGGCGCCCTGTTCGCCCATGACCCAGGAGAGGGCGTCGACGACGTTGGACTTGCCGGAGCCGTTGGGGCCGACCACGCAGGTGATGCCCGGTTCGAAGCGCAGGGTGGTGGCGGAGGCGAAGGACTTGAACCCGCGCAGGGTCAGACTCTTCAGGTGCACGCGCCGGTACTCCTCTTCGCTCGCCGGGCGTCCCGGCGGCGGCGTCTTCGCCCGACGGGGTCCCAGCGGCGACTGTATCCGGCTCCCGCCCCGGTCAGGGCGCCCGGACACGGCCGCGGCCCGAGCGGCGAAGGTGCCCGGTGCGGTGCCCGGACACGACGAAGGGACGCCACTCCGGGCGTCCCTTGCAAGCTGCGTCCCTTTCGGGGGCTCGTAGCAGAACGGCGTCGATCGGTGGGACCGGGCGGGACTCAGGTGAGAGCCGGCTCCCGCTGATCCAGGTCGAGTCCGTTGAGCAGCGAGTGCTCGTCAGCGACAGCGGCGAGAGCGTCGTTCTCGGCCTGCATCCGGAGAAGCTCGGCCTCCAGATCCTGGACGCGCTGCTGCAGCCGTCGCATCTCGGAGAGCATTCGCGGGTCGGGGCCGCCGACGTACCCGAGAAGCGCCTTTGCCATGATGAATGGTCCTCCACGCTGAGTGACCGAACCGGAACGGTATGGGTCTAGGGGGAAGGGGGACGCACGCGCGGCGCGCCACCGGCAGTGCTGGCTGGGCACCACGGCGCAACCACCGTGAGCTGGGCCCACGGGGGAATGCACCTACCGGCCGAACGCGGTCGTGTGCGCGGGCTTCCAGCGTCTCACCAAAGACGGTACGGGTCAACACGATCACCGCACGCTACCGCGCCCCTGTCACCTGCATGGCGGTGTCGTCACACCATGCGGACCCGAGGGGGCTCCACCCCGTGCTCGTGGATCATCACTCGAAGCGGAGTCAACCACGAGTCTGCCCCGATGGCAACCGTATGACACCGGCAGTTGCCTGCTCTTTTCCGTGATCCGCCAGCCGGGTGACCCGAACGGGTGAGGCGGGCCCGGCGCCGCACGGCCTCAGCGGATCTCGAAGCCCGGGTAGCCTGCGCCGGTGGCCGTCCAGATCTCGGTGACACCGCTGACCCGGCCGGGCGTGTCGGGTCCGCGCAGCAGCGCGAGCAGGAACTCGCAGTCGGCCGCGAGCCCCTCGGCCACCACCTGGACGCGCCCGTCCCCCAGGTTGCTCGCATAGCCGGTCAGCCCGATCTCCAGCGCCCGCGCCCGGGTCCACCAGCGGAAGCCGACCTGCTGGACCTTCCCCCGCACCCAGGCGGTCACCCGGACCGGTTCGTCCCCGTGCGCGTCGCGACCATGCATGTCCCGACCCTATCCGCCCGCCCCCGGCCCCGCCCCGCCGGCAGCCGCCGCTCACGGCCCGGCCCCGGGCCGGAGCCGGGCCGCCGAACGCCGCCGCCGTCAGAACCCGCCCCCGAAGTCCCCGCCCCCGCCGAAGTCCCCACCGCCGCCGAACCCGCCGCCGTAGTCCCCGCCGCCGTGGTCCCCGCCGGACCACTCGCCGCCCCCGTACTCGCCGCCGCCCTCGCCCGCGTACGCCGGGCCGCTCGCCATCATCGAGCCGAGCATGGTGCCGACCAGCAGGCCCGGCAGCAGCCCGCCGCCGTACCCGCCGAAATAGCCGCCCGCCCACGGGCCGTACACCGGGCCGGCGTTCCAGTACGGCTGCGGGCCGCGCGCGGTCGGCACGGTCCGGACGTCCGGATCCTCGCCGGAGGCCAGCCGGGCGGCATCGGCCGCGCAGACCGGCACCGGCCGGGCCGCACCGCCGTCCGGCGCCCAGTCCGCGTCCTGGGCGGAGGGGCCGTGGCGCGGGTCGAAGAAGCACGGCGGACGGCGTTCCGGCAGCGCGCGGCCGTCCCGCCGGGCGGCCAGCACGGCGAGCGCGAACCGGCCGTCCTCCAGCGCCTCGGTGACCGGCTTGACGTCCGCCGGGCGCCGGGCCGCGTCCATGGTGCGCTTGGCGTGCTCGTACGAGTCGAGGGCGCTGGTGTAGTCGGCGCGCTGGACCTCGTCGGCGTCCGACGCACCGGGGTGGAAGTCGAGGCGCTCCAGTTCCTCGCCGTACGCGGTGATGTCCTCGTCGACGACCCGGCGCAGCTGCGCGAGCTCGGCCCGGTGCTGCTCCTCCTTGCGCTGCCGGGAGCGCCGCAGCAGCAGGAAGGCGCCCGCGCCGACCAGGGCCAGCAGGGCGAGCGGGACGACGATCCCGGCGACCGAGGGGCCGTCGGCGGCGCCGCCGCCGCCCGCGGCCTGCGGTGCGGCGAGGTCGACGAAGTCGGTCAGGGTGCCGTCGATGTCGCCGGGGTGGGCGCGCGCGGCGGCGCCGGCGGTGTTGCCGACCGCGGCGGCGGAGAGCACCGCGGCGTCGGCGCGGGCCTGGAACTCCTCACCGCGCCAGATGCCGTAGACGCCCTCGACGCCGACGCGGGTGCGAAGGTCCCGGAAGACCGTGTCGGCGTTGTAGTCGTCGGTGGCCGGCACCACCGCGACGAACAGCGGCTTGCCGGTCTCCCGGATCCGCTCGGTCAGGGCGTCGGCTTGGCTCTGCGGGAAGCGCTCCGCCATCGCCGGGTCGACGTAGACCTGGCCCTGTTTCAGCACCGCGGCGGCGTCGACCGGGCCGGCCGCCGAGGCGGCGGGGGCGAGCAGCGCGGCGAGCAGCAGGATCAGCAACCCGAGCAGCGCCGCCGCCGGGGCGAGCGGCCCCACTGTCCGGGAAGGTCGTCGTGCAGGGCTCCTCATGACACCGACGCCACCTCTCGAATCGGGCCGAAACGGTATACCCCTCGCATACCCCCGCAGAGGCCGCCCCCACCGTCCGCCGGGGTATCGACCCTCCTCCGGGATGATGTTTGCCGCCCTGGCCCCTGAGCGGCCCCCGGAACGGGAACCCCTGCCCCGTTCCGTGCGTCCGTCCCGGCGGGACGCACCGCCGGGACCAGGCATAGTGGTGTGCCGGCCGCCCCCGCGCGGCCGGTCCGGAGCGACCCCTCCGCCCCACGACTCTCGGCACCCCCAAGACTCTCGACACCCCGCGACTCTCGCCCCCAAGACTCTCGAACGGAGCACCTGGTGATCATCGGCCTCGTCACCGCCGTAGCGGCCTCGGCCTGCTACGGCATCGGCTCGGTCCTGCAGGCCGTCGGATCCCGCCGCTCCGCCCGGGAGGAGGCCGCCAAGGGCAGCTCCGGCGGGACGACCGAGCACGGCGGCCCGAGCCTGTCGTCGACCGCGAAGGCCGCCGTGACCTGGGAGTTCATCCTCGGCACGGTGCTCGACCTGATCGGCTTCCTGCTGGGCGCGCTGGCCGCCCGGCTGCTGCCGCTGTTCCTCTCGCAGACGATCATCAGCGCCAACCTGGTGATCACCGCGGTGCTGAGCATCAAGCTGCTGGGCATCCGGCTGAAGCAGCTGGAGTGGGTCTCGATCGGGGTGCTCTGCTCGGCCCTGGTCATTCTGGCCGTCGCGGCGGGCCCGGAGGGCGGGCACCACGCGGCGATGACCTTCCACTGGTGGCTGCTGGCCGTCACGACCGTGGTGCTGGTCGGCGGCGGCCTGCTGGTGCGCCGGATGGGCGCCAACGGGGCGATCGTCGCCGGTCTGCTCTCCGGCCTCGGCTTCGGCGCCCTGGGCGTCGGGGTGCGCGTCCTGAACGGCGTCGAGCCCTTCGACCTCGGCCTGCTGCTCTCCGACCCGGCCCTGTACGCCGTGCTGGTCGGCGGTATCGGCGGCATGTACGTGCACACCGTCGCCCTGCAGATCGGCTCGGTGAACGGGGCGACCGCGGCGCTGGTCGTCGGCGAGACGGTCTTCCCCGGCGCGGTCGGCGTGCTCTGGCTCGGCGACGCGACCAAGTCCGGGCTGGGCTGGCTCGGGGCGGTCGGCTTCCTGCTCGCGGTGGTGGCCGCGGTGGGCGTCGCCTGGTTCGGGCAGGACACCCACGGCCCCGCGCCCGCTCCCGGGGAGCCCGCCGCCCCGCAGCCGGAGCTCAGCGCCCGCTGAGCCGCCCCGCCCGCGAGCCGCGACCGGCGCCGCGCGGGCCGGGACCTGCGCCCCTCGGACCCGCTACCGGGCCCGGGGGGCGCGCTGGCAGCGGGGGCAGAAGTAGCTGGAGCGGTTCATCCAGGCGGCCCGGCGCATCGGCGTGCCGCAGCGGCGGCAGGGCTCGTCGGCCCGGCCGTAGGCGTCGAGGTCCCGGGAGAAGTAGCCGCTCTCGCCGTTCACGTTGACGTAGAGGCTGTCGAAGCTGGTGCCGCCGACGGCCAGCGCGGCGGTCATCACGTCGCGGGCGTGGGCCAGCAGCAGGAGGGCCTGCGGGCGGGTGAGGGTGGCGGTCGGCCGGTCGTAGTGCAGCCGGGAGCGCCAGAGCGCCTCGTCGGCGTAGATGTTGCCGACGCCGCTGATCAGGGTCTGGTCGAGCAGGGCCCGCTTGACCGTGGTGCGCCGGGCCCGCAGGGCGGCCGCGAAGGCGGCGTCGTCGAAGCGGGGGTCGAGCGGGTCGCGGGCGATGTGCGCGATGGAGACCGGGGTGGCCTCCGGGTCGCCGTCCTCGGCCTCCTCGACGGCGAGCCCGCCGAAGGTCCGCTGGTCGACGAAGCGCAGTTCCCGGCCGCCGTCGGTGAAGCGCAGCCGGACCCGCAGGTGGGTCTCGTCGGGCACCGAGGGGTCCTGGACGAGCAGCTGGCCGCTCATCCCGAGGTGGCCGATCAGCGAGAAGCCGCCGCCGGCCAGCGGCACCCAGAGGTACTTGCCGCGCCGCTGGGCCGTGCCGAGGGTGGTGCCGGTGAGCCGGGCGGCGAAGTCGGCGGCCCCGGCCGGCTGGCGGCGCACCGCCCGCGGGTGCAGCACCTCGACGTCGGCGACGGTCCGCCCGGCGACCCAGTCGGCGAGTCCCCTGCGGACGACCTCGACCTCGGGCAGCTCGGGCACGGGATCAGGCGCCGGCGTTCGGCAGGCGGTCGGCGAACTTCTCCTTGATCGCCCGCCAGGCGCTCTCCGCGGCCTTCTGCTCGGCTTCCTTCTTCGAGCGGCCGACGCCGCTGCCGAAGTCCTCGCCGGCCACCCGGGCCGCGGCGGTGAAGGTCTTCTCGTGGTCCGGGCCGGACTCCTCGACCACGTACTCCGGCACTCCGATGCCCACCGCGGCGGTGAGCTCCTGGAGGCTGGTCTTCCAGTCCAGGCCGGCGCCCAGCTGAGAGGACTCCTCGATCAGCGGGTCGAACAGCCGGTGGACGAACTCGGTGGCCGCGTCCAGGCCGCGGTCCAGGTAGATGGCGCCGATCACGGCCTCGACGGTGTCCGCGAGGATCGACGACTTGTCGCGGCCGCCGGTGCCCTCCTCGCCCTTGCCGAGGCGGATGAAGGTGCCGAGCTCAAGGCCCCGGCCGACGTCGGCCAGCGCGCGCGAGTTGACCACCGCGGCGCGCAGCTTGGCGAGCGTGCCCTCCGGGACGTCCGGGTGGACGCGGTAGAGGGTGTCGGTCACCACCAGGCCCAGCACCGAGTCGCCGAGGAACTCCAGGCGCTCGTTGGTGGGCAGCCCGCCGTTCTCGTACGCGTACGAGCGGTGGGTCAGGGCACGTACCAGAAGGGCGCGCTCAAGCGTGTACCCGAGGCGCCCTTCCAGAACGTCGTATTCGGTCGAAGCCGGCCCGCCGGCCTTCCCTCCGCCAGAAGAGTCCTTCTGGGCAGTGGTCGACTTGCGGGAGGAGTTACCGTCCGACATCGATCCGTACACCCCGCCGATCAGACCGAGAGGACCTGGCGACGGTTGTACGTGCCGCAGCTCGGGCACGCGATGTGGCCCAGCTTCGGCTCGTGGCAGCGGTCGCACGCCACGAGGGCCGGAACAACGGCCTTCCAGTTGGAACGGCGGTGGCGCGTGTTGCTGCGCGACATCTTCCGCTTCGGAACAGCCACGGCTACTTCTCCTGGTTCTCGGCGGCACCCTCGCGGGTGTCGCTGTTCGTGTTTCCCCACCGCCGGTCAGCGGCTTCGCCACGGGTCTCGTCGCCGTGGCCGGCGGAGAGTCCCTGCAGAGCCGCCCACCGGGGGTCGACGGCGTCGTGGTGGTGCGCCGGGTCGTCGCTCAGCCGCGCCCCGCACTCGGAGCACAGGCCCAGACAGTCGTCCTGGCACACCGGCTGCAGCGGCAGTGCGAGCACCACCGCATCACGCAGCACCGGCTGGAGGTCGAAGAAATCGCCCTCCAGGCGGTAAGTCTCTTCCTCCGAGTCCTCGTCGAGGTCCTCGGTCCCGGCCGTCCGGGCGCGGTGGCGCTCGTCGGACTCCGGGTAGTAGTACAGCTCCTGGAACGCCACGTCGAGGTCGTCCTCGACCGGCTCCAGGCACCGTACGCACTCGCCCTCGACGTGGGCCTCGGCGGTGCCGGTCACCAGCACGCCCTCGACCACCGACTCCAGGCGGAGCTCCAGGCTGATCCCGCTGCCCTCGGGCACGCCGATCACGTCGGCGATCCCGAGGCCCTCGGGGGCCTCCAGGGTGCGGGAGACCTTGCGCATCGAGCCGGGGCGACGGCCCAGCTCGTGCGTGTCGAACACGAGAGGGTCGCGGTGGTCGAGGCGGTTCAAGGTTCCTGACTTCCTGGAAAGAGCTGGTGTGCGGCGCTGCTCGTCGGATGACGCGCGGGCAGACCGACGGCCCGACACGGGGAGGCCGGAGTGGTCAGACTACCCGAGAGTTCGGCCAGGACCCAATCCGGCGGTCACCGCCCGCCCAGCTCCCGCAGCCTGGTCATGTCGATCATGCTGGTGTCGAAGAAGCTGGTCTCGTCGAGCGCCTGCTGCTGTTGCTGCGGCAGCTGCGCGGGCACCGCGGGCGGGGCGGCCGGCGGCTGCGGGTAGCCTCCCCCGGCCTCCGGCCGGGGGTGCCCCCATGCGTCGTACTGCTGGGCCGCGTAGCCCTGCTGCTGCGGGTAGCTGTAGCCACCGTCCGGCTGCCCGGCCGGGTAGCCGGGCTGCTGGGGGTAGCCGCCGCCGTACTGCTGCGCGGCGTACGGGTCGGCCTGGCCGGCCGGGTCGTAGCCGCCGCCGTACACCTCGGCGTACTGCCCGCCGGGGGCGCCCTGCTGGGCCGCCGCCGCGTACTGGTCGCCGCCCGGGGCCTGCCAGCCGGCCGCCGCGGGGGTCTGCTCGGGCCAGGTCTGCTGCTGCGGGACGTCCTCGCGGTACCAGGGCTGCTCGTCGCCGTCGGCGGCGAAGCCGGCCGCGACCGCCTCGGCGCGGTCCTTCAGCTGCTGGGCCTGGTCGGCGGCGGCCAGGTAGGCGCCCAGCTCGTCGATCGGGGCCTTGCCGAGCAGCTTGTCGCGGCCCTTGCCGACCGCCTCCAGGGTCTTGCCGAGCACGGCCTCCAGGGTGGCGAGCTTGGCGTCGACGTAGTCGTCGACCTCCGGGCTCGGGCTGATCCGCTGCGGCCGGAACTCCTCGCCGTCGGCCTCGCCGTCGTGCTCGTTCTCGAAGACGCTCGCGTCGCCGCGCAGCTTGGTGCGCCCGCGGCCGACGGCGCCGAGCGTCTTGGTCAGCACGACCTCGAAGTTGGCGAGCTTGCTGTCCACATAGTCGTCGGCCTCGGCGAGCTTGGTCTCGACCTCGCTGCGGGCCTCGGCGAGGATCCGGTCGGCCTCGGCGCGGGCCTGGCGGACCACCTCGGTGTCGGAGATCAGCGAACCCCGCTCGGCGTGAGCACCCTGGATGATCAGCTCGGCCTCGGCCTGCGCCCCGGCGACCACCTGCTCGTGGTCGGCCATCATCGACTGGGCCTGGGCGAGTTCGGCGGGCAGCGCGGCCCGCAGCTCCTGCAGCAGTCCGACCAGTTCGGCGCGGTTCACCACGCAGGACGCCGACATGGGCATCGAGCGGGCGTTCTCGACGGCCGCGACGATCTCGTCGACCTTGTTCTGCACGTCCACGGGGCTCCGTCTTTCCGTGTGCCGCCGACGGTCCGGCGGAGGCAGCGCCCGGCGCGGCGGTGTCACCGCAGGGCAGGACTACAGACTGTACGGCCACGGCCCGGGGTGCTCACAACGCCCGTGCCCGCACGGCCGCCCGGGCGGGGGACAAGCAGTGACGAACCGGCAGAAAGGGACACCCCGGGGCGGGCCCGGCCCGGCGGCCTACTGCTCGGCGCGGCGCTCCGCGATCCGCTCCACCAGCCGGTCGTGGACCACCGCCGGCAGCAGGTGCGAGACGTCGCCCCCGTACGAGGCGACCTCCTTGACCAGCGTGGACGACAGGAAGCTGTAGGTCGGCGAGGTCGGCACGAAGAGCGTCTCCACCCCGGTCAGGCCGTGGTTCATCTGCGCCATCTGCAGCTCGTAGTCGAAGTCGCTGACCGCCCGCAGGCCCTTGACGATCGCCGGGATGCCGCGCTCCCGGCAGAAGTCGACCAGCAGCCCGAGGTGCGACTCGACCACGATGTTCCCGTACCGGGCGGTGGTCTCCTCGATCAGCGCGATCCGCTCCTCGACGCTGAACATGCCCTGCTTGTTCCGGTTGATCAGGACCGCGACGTGCACCACGTCGTACAGCTTCGAGGCCCGCTCGATGATGTCGAGATGGCCGTTGGTGATCGGGTCGAACGAACCGGGACAGACGGCGCGGCGCATGGCGTTGGCTCCCTCGTGGGGTCGAGTGGTGCGGGCCGGGCGCCCGCTAGGGGTGGCGGGCCTCGGCGGCGGCGCGACCGTACCAGAGCGTTCCCTCGCCGTACCGGCGCGAGCGCAACGCCTCGAAACCGTCCGGCCAGCCGAACTCGCCGCCCCGGGTGCTGCGCTCCACGGTGACGAGTGCCTCGCCCGCGAGCCAGCCCCCGGCCAGGAGTGTGATCAGCATCTCGCGGATCTCGTCGTCGGTCACGACGTACGGCGGGTCCAGGAAGGCCAGGTCGTACGGGCTCTGCGGGGCCGGTCCCGCGATCACCTTCTCCGCCCTGGCGGCCCGCACCTCGGCCCCGGGCAGGCCCAGCGTCCGGACGTTCTCCCGGATCACCCGGACCGCCTGGGCGTCGGCCTCGACCAGCAGCACGTGCTCGGCGCCCCGGGAGAGCGCCTCCAGTCCAACCGCGCCGGAGCCGCCGAACAGGTCCAGCATCCGGGTGCCGCGGACGGTGCCGTGCAGCGCCTCCAGGGTGGAGAACATCGCCTCCCGGGCCTTGTCGGAGGTCGGTCGGGTGCCCCGGCCAGGCGGTACGGCCAGCCGGCGGCCCCCGGCCGCTCCGGCGATCACACGGGTCATGGTGGGGGAAGGTCCTTTCGTCGCTGCCCGTCCACGCTATACGGGTGCAGCCCCGCCGGTCCGACCGGCGGGGCTGCAGGGCTGAACGACAGGTGGCGGTACGACGGGCGGTTCGGCGTGCCGGGCGGCGTGCGGCGCTGCGGGCCGGGCGGCTACTCGGCGGCCGCGGCCTGGGCGGGCACGGCCGCGCCGAGCAGGGCCGGCGAGGCGTAGCGGGACCAGGACAGGCAGCCGTCGGGCGGGCAGAACTCGGGGCGGCGCGGGTCGTGGCCCAGCTCGCGCAGCTTGGTCCGGACGGAGTCGGGCGTGCGGCCGAAGCGGGCGGCGATCCGGGCGACGGTCTCGCCCTCGTGGAACCGCCGGACCAGCTCCTCCTCGTGCTGCGGCACCCAGGGGGCGCCGTGGCCGGGGTAGAGCTCGCGCAGCACGTCGCGGTCGGGGATGGGCTCGGCGACGTCGGCGACGATCGCCAGCGCCCGCAGCGCGCGGTTGAGCGCGATCCGCAGCGAGGCGACGTCCTCGACCGGCAGGCGGAGCTTGCCCGAGGCGAGCGGCGCGGCGGCCGCCCCCTCGCGCCAGCCGGTCAGGGTGAGGGTGACCTCGCGGTCGTCGTCGCTGGCGAGTTCGATCCGGAAGACCTTGTCGCCCAGCGGGAGCTCGTTGAGATGACGGAATGCCATGGCAGGACCCCCAAATGTCGTGCCGGGTACGCACCTTGGGGGTGCGTCCCGAACAACTACATTCTCTCCCGGGGGTCTGACAATCGGCCCTCGCCCGACCGGTCCTCCGTGTCCGGCCCTTCTCCGGCCGGGCCCCGCCCGCCGCGGTTCAGCCCTTCTCCATGTAGGCCGCACGGTCCTCGTCGAGCAGGCCGGCCAGGGCGGTGCGCAGGTCCGGGTGGGCGGCCAGCTCCGGGTCCGCCTCGACCAGCCGGGTGGCCTCGGCCCGGGCGGTGACGATGACGTCCTCGTCCTCCAGGACGGAGAGCACCTTGAGCGAGGACTTCACCCCGGACTGCGCCTGGCCGAGCACGTCGCCCTCGCGTCGCTGCTCCAGGTCGATCCGGGAGAGCTCGAAGCCGTCGAGGGTGCCGGCCACCGCGTCCAGCCTGGCCCGGGCGGGGCTGCCCGCGGGCATGTCGCTGACCAGCAGGCAGAGTCCGGGCGCGGTGCCGCGGCCGACCCGTCCGCGCAGCTGGTGGAGCTGGGAGACGCCGAAGCGGTCGGCGTCCATGATGACCATCGCGGTGGAGTTGGGGACGTTGACGCCGACCTCGATGACCGTGGTGGCGACCAGGACGTCCACCTCGCCGGCGGCGAAGCGGCGCATCACGTCGTCCTTGGCCTCGGGGGCGAGCCGGCCGTGCAGGATCTCCACCCGCAGCCCGGCCAGCGGCCCCCGGGTGAGCATCTCGGCGGTCTCGACGACCGAGAGCGGCGGCCTGCGCTCGTCGCTCCGCGCGCCGACGTCCTCCAGGTCCTCCTCGGCGGCGGCCTTGCCGCGCCCCTTCTTCGGGGCCGGCTCCTCGTCGCCGATCCGCGGGCAGACGACGTACGCCTGGTGGCCCTTGCCGACCTCCTCGCGGACCCGCTCCCAGGCGCGGACCAGGAAGTTGGGCTTCTCCACGGCCGGGACGACGTGGGTGGAGATCGGCGAGCGGCCGGCCGGGAGCTGGTCGAGGACGGAGGTCTCCAGGTCGCCGAAGACCGTCATCGCGACGGTGCGCGGGATCGGGGTGGCGGTCATGACCAGGAGGTGCGGGGGCTGTTCGCCCTTGGCGCGCAGGGCGTCGCGCTGCTCGACGCCGAAGCGGTGCTGCTCGTCGACGACGACCAGGCCGAGGTCCTGGAACTGCACCTTGTCCTCGATCAGGGCGTGGGTGCCGATGGCGATCCCGGCGTCGCCCGAGGCCATGTCGAGGAGCGCCTGGCGGCGGGCCGGGACGCCCATCGAGCCGGTCAACAGGACGACCTTGGTGCCGAGTTCGGAGCCGCCGAGCATGCCGCCCTCGGCGAGGTCGCCCATCATGTCGACGATCGAGCGGTGGTGCTGCTGGGCGAGCACCTCGGTGGGGGCCAGCAGGACGGCCTGCCCGTCGGCGTCGACGGCGGCGAGCATCGCCCGCAGCGCGACCAGGGTCTTGCCGGAGCCGACCTCGCCCTGGAGCAGCCGGTGCATCGGGTGCTCGCCCGCGAGGTCGGCGAAGATCTCGGCGGAGACGGTCCGCTGGCCGTCGGTGAGGGTGAACGGCAGCCGCGCGTCGAAGGCGTCCAGCACGCCGCCGGCCCGGCGGGGGCGGGGCTTGGCGGGCAGCGCGGAGTCGGAGGCCCGGCGCTGGGCGAGGGCGACCTGGAGGACGAACGCCTCGTCCCAGCGCAGCCGGTTCTGGGCGCGCTCGCGGTCGGCGTGGCTGCGCGGGCGGTGGACGAGCTCCAGCGCCTCGGCGATCGGCAGGAGGCCGTGCTCGGCGCGCAGGCCGGCGGGCAGCGGTTCGCCCACCTCGCCGAGGTGGGTGTCGAGCGCCATGTCGATGCACTTGGAGAGCTTCCAGCTGGGCATCTGGGCGCTGGCGCCGTACACCGGGATGAGCCGGCCGGCGAACTGCCCGGCCACACCGGCGTCGCTGTCCGCGTCGAGCAGCTGGTAGTCCGGGGAGACCAGCTGGCGGGTGCGGTTGAACATCCCGACCTTGCCCGCGAACAGGCCCTGGGCGCCGGTGCGCAGCTCCTTCTGGCGCCAGCCCTGGTTGAAGAAGACCAGGGTGAGCCGGCTGCGGTCGTCGGTGACCACGACCTCCAGCCGGTCGCCCTTGCGACCCTGGAAGGGCTTCAGGGTGACCTTCTCGATCCGGGCGAGCACGGTGACGTGCTCGTCGGTCTCCAGGTCGTCCAGGCTGGTGAGCCGGCCGCGTTCGACGTACCGGCGCGGGTAGTGGTGCAGCAGGTCGCCGACCGTGCGCAGCTTGAGGCTGTCGGCGAGGACCTTGGCGGTGCGGTCGCCGACGAGCTTGGTCAGTGGTAGATCGAGAGCGCCCATCACGCCCTGTTTACACCACGGCGCCGACAGAGCGGGTGCTACTCGACCCCGATGAGCAGCGGCGCCGACTCCTGGCCCCCGTGGAAGACCACCGCGTCGACCTCGGGGCGGTGCTGGCGGGCGTGCGCGACCAGGCGGTCGGCCAGGCCCGCGGGGGCGCCCTCGCCGAGCACCAGGGTGACGAGTTCGCCGCCGCCGCCGAGCATCCGGTCGAGCACACTGGCACCGACCTCGCCGAGGTCGGTGCCGATGACGGCGACGTCGCCGTCGATCAGGCCGAGCACGTCGCCGGCCTGGCAGACCCCGGCCATCGTCCAGGACTCCCCCTCGGCGACGGCGAGTTCGGCGTAGCGGGTGGCGCCGGCCGCGGAGGTCATGGCGACCACGTCCTCGTCGAAGCGCCGGCCGGCCTCGTGGACGGCGAGCGCGGCGAGCCCCTGGACGGGCGAGCGGGTGGGCAGGACGGCGATCCGGACGCCCTCCTCGCGCAGTTGGTCGGCGGCGGCCCCGGCGGCGGCCCGCAGTTCGGGGTCGTTGAGCAGCAGGACGACCTCGCGGGCGCCGGCCCGGCGGACGGCGGCGGTGAGGTCGGCGCTGGCCGGGGCCCGTCCGGCGGAGTGCAGCACCAGGGCGCCGGCCTGCTCGCAGAGTTCGGCCAGGCCCGGGCCGGGGACGACGCTGAGCACCGCGCGGTGGCGGACCTCCAGCTCGCCGCGGTCGTCGGCGGCGCCGGCCCGGGCGGCGGCCTCGGCGAAGTGGGTGATCCGGATCTGGTGCGGCCGGCCGGCCTCGACCCCGGCCTCGACGGCGGCGCCGGCGTCGTCGACGTGCACGTGGACGTTCCACAGGCCGTCGCCGCCGCCGACCACCAGCGAGTCGCCGAGGGCGGCGAGCCGTCCGCGCAGCGCGGGCAGCGCCTCGTCGGGGGCGTCGAGCAGGTAGATGACCTCGAAGGCGGGGTGGCCGGGGCCGGGGGGCCGCTCGTGGCCGTGGCAGCTCTCCACCGCGCGGACGTCGTCGCGCAGGGCCACCGGGCCCATCGGCTGGTGGCCGGAGACCGCATCGGCGAGGGCACCGAGGACGGCGACCAGGCCGCGTCCGCCGGCGTCGACCACGCCGGCCTCGGCGAGCACGGGGAGCTGTTCGGGGGTGTGCCGCAGGGCCTCGCGGGCGGCCCGGTGGGCGGTCTCGGCGACCTGGACGAGGCCGTCCCCGGCCCGGGCGGCCTCCCGGGCGGCGACCCGGGCGACGGTCAGCAGGGTGCCCTCGACGGGTTCGGCGACGGCCTGGTAGGCGGCGTCGGCGGCCCGCTGGAGGGCGGCCCGCAGCTGGTCGGCGCCGCCGCCCTCGGCGAGGGTCTCGGCGGTGCCGCGCAGCCACTGGGCGAGGATCACCCCGGAGTTGCCGCGGGCGCCGATCAGTGCGCCGCGGGCCATCGTCCGGGCGGTCTCGCCGAGTCCGGGGGACGGGTCGGCGGACCCGGCGGCCTCGGCGAAGCGGTTCTCCACGGCGGCGGCGGCGGATTCGACGGTGAGGTAGAGGTTGGTGCCGGTGTCGCCGTCGGGCACCGGGTAGACGTTGAGCGCGTCGATCTCCTCGCGGGCCTGGCCGAGCGCGCGCAGGGCCAGCCGGCACCAGGTGCGCACGGCCGGGGCGTCGAGCGTCTGCAGCACCAGGTCTCCTCCGGACGGGTCGCCGCGGTGGCTTCGGGGTGAACGGCGGGCGGCGATGCTGGCAGGTTAGCGGGGAGCGCCGGGTGGCCGCTGGAAGGTGCGGGCGCAGCGATCACCTGCGGGATCGTGGTAGTTTCGTTGAACGGGAGCAAGCGTTGTATGCTCTTCCGGTTGCCTGGAACAATCCAGGCTCACCCCTTTGGTCCGGTACTGGTTCACGCGAGTGCTCCGGTGGGTTGACGGGGTTTTCGAACGTACATGATCTGAAGTCTTGGAGTGACTCCTGTGGCTGCCAACTGCGACGTCTGCGGCAAGGGGCCGGGCTTCGGCAACAGCATCTCCCACTCGCACCGCCGTACCCCCCGTCGTTGGAACCCCAACATCCAGACGGTACGCGCTGTGATCGGGCGGACGCCGAAGCGGCTCAACGTCTGCACCTCGTGCATCAAGGCCGGTAAGGTCTCGCGCTGACGCGCAGACCGGTACGCCGGTCCTCCAGTGAGCCGGTTCATCCTCGGATGAACCGGCTTCCTGTTTTGCTCCGGAGGGGGCGGCCCGTGGGCCGCCCCCTCCGTTGTCAGCGGCGCCAGCGCCAGGCGTGGTCGACCGGGCCGATCCCGGCGCCCAGGGCGAAGCCGCCGGCGATCGCGCCGGTGATGTACTCCTTGGCCGAGCCGACGGCCTCCGGCAGCTCCTCGCCCTTGGCCAGGCCCGCGGCGATCGCGCTGGCCAGTGTGCAGCCGGTGCCGTGGGTGTGCCGGTTGTCGTAGCGGGGCGCGCGGTACCAGTGCTCCTCGCCGGCGCCGCCGTACAGCAGGTCGGCGGCCTCGCCCGCCAGGTGGCCGCCCTTGACCAGGACCCAGCGCGGGCCGAGGTCGAGCAGCGCCTTGGCGGCGTCCAGCATCTGCGACTCGTCCTCGACGGTGCGGCCGGTGAGCTGGGTCACCTCGTGCAGGTTGGGGGTGGCGAGGGTGGCCACCGGGAGCAGCCGCTCGCGGACGGTGGCGACGGCCTCGGCGGCGAGCAGCGCGTCGCCGTGCTTGGAGACGCCGACCGGGTCGACCACGACCGGGGCGCCGACGCCGGTGAGCAGCTCGGAGACGGTCTCGACGAGTTCGGTCGAGGCGAGCATGCCGGTCTTCACGGCCTGCACGCCGATGTCGTCGACGACGCTGCGGAACTGCGCCCGGACGGCCTCGGCCGGGAGTTCCCAGTAGCCCTGGACGCCGAGCGAGTTCTGGGCGGTCACGGCGGTGATCACGCTCATGCCGTGGACGCCGAGGGCGAGCATCGCCTTGAGGTCGGCCTGGATGCCGGCGCCGCCGCCGGAGTCGGAGCCGGCGACGGTGAGCACGCGGGGAGGAGCTGTCATGGGCCCCAACCTACCCGCCGCAGGTCAGAGCACGGCTTCCGATTCCGCCCAGCGGTCCGGCGGCACGGTCTTCAGCCGGGTGACGGCGTCGGCGATCGGCACCAGCTCGACCTCGGTGCCGCGCAGCGCGGTGAAGTGCCCGAAGGCGCCCTTGTGGACGGCCTCCACGGCGTGCCAGCCGAACCGGGTGGCGAGCACCCGGTCACGGGCGGTGGGGATGCCGCCGCGCTGGGTGTGGCCGAGGATGACCGGCCGGGCCTCCTTGCCGAGCAGGTTCTCCAGTTCGTGGGCGAGCCGGGTGCCGATCCCGCCGAAGGTCTGGTGGCCGAACTGGTCGACGTCGCCGTGGTCGAAGCGCATGGTGCCGGGCATGGGCGCGGCCCCCTCGGCGACCGCGATGATGGCGAACTTCTTGCCGCGCGCGAAGCGGTCCTCCACTATCCGGGCCACCGCCTCGATGTCGAAGGGCTTCTCCGGGACGAGGATGCCGTGCGCGCCGGCCGCCTGGCCGGCGGCGAGGGTGATCCAGCCGGTGTGGCGTCCCATCAACTCGACCACCATGACCCGCTGGTGGGACTCGGCGGTGGTCTTCAGCCGGTCGATCGCCTCGGTCGCCACGTGGACGGCGGTGTCGTAGCCGAAGGTGACGTCGGTGGCGTCGATGTCGTTGTCGATGGTC
This sequence comes from Kitasatospora sp. NPDC054939, assembly GCF_053610105.1. Classification (NCBI taxonomy): domain Bacteria; kingdom Bacillati; phylum Actinomycetota; class Actinomycetes; order Kitasatosporales; family Streptomycetaceae; genus Kitasatospora; species Kitasatospora sp. NPDC054939. The sequence continues at coordinate 30,319 of NZ_JBSGXP010000008.1, forward strand.
TTCGGGACGCCGACCACCGGCAGGCCGCCGTCGCTGAACAGCCGGGCGGCGGTCAGGGTGCCCTCGCCGCCGATGGCGATCAGGGCGTCGATGCCGAGGTTGCGGGCGAGCGTGCCGGCGTTCTCCACCGCCCACTCGATGCGGTCGCGCCGGACCCGGGCCGAGCCCAGGATGGTGCCGCCGAGGGTGAGCAGGCCGGTGACGTCGTCGTGCGAGACCGGGCGGGCGCGGCCCTCGATCAGGCCGAGGAAGCCGTCCTCGATGCCGATGATCTCGTCGCCGTGCACGTCGGTGCCCCGGTGCACGATCGAGCGGATCACCGCGTTGAGGCCGGGGCAGTCGCCGCCGCTGGTCAGGACACCGATGCGCATGGTGGCTGTGCTCTCCCGCTCCGCCGTGGTTCGGGCCGCCCGCCGGACGTTTCCGGGCGGGCCCCCGGTCGACCGCAAGCCTACGCGCGCGGTCGGCCGGAGCCCGTCAACCGCCGCGCGGGGCGCGCTCGTCCGGGGCCCGGGCGTGCTCGGCCGGGGCCGGGGCGTGCTCGGCCGGGGCCGGGGCGTGCTCGGCCGGGGCCGGGGCGGGTGCGGTCACCCGGTCGAGCGGTCGCCCGGCGGGCCGGTCACTCGGCGAAGTGGTCCCAGCCGCCGACCCGGTCCCAGGGCGCGCCGTCCACGGTGACCCGGCCGCCGCGCGAGCCGGTCGGGCGGCCGGTCACCCGGCCCACCACCCGCCAGCGGGCGGGCAGTTGGACGCCGGGCGGGAAGGTCGCCACCAGGGCGTGGTCCTCGCCGCCGGAGAGCACCCAGACCAGCGGGTCCACCCCGACCGCCTGGCCGATGTCGGCCATCTGCACCGGGACGTCGAAGTCGGCGGCCCGCAGGTCGATGTCCACCGCGCTGGCCTTGGCGACGTGGCCGAGGTCGGCGACCAGGCCGTCGCTGACGTCGATCAGCGAGGTGGCGCCGATGTCGGCCGCGGCCGGGCCCGCGTGGTACGGCGGTTCGGGGCGGCGGTGGGCCTCGACGAAGGCGCGCGGCGAGCGGAAGCCGCGCTGCAGCACGGTGAGTCCGGCGGCCGACCAGCCGAGCCAGCCCGTCACCGCGACCACGTCGCCGACCTGGGCACCGGAGCGCGTCACGGCCGCGCGCCCCTGCAGGTCCCCGAGCGCCGTGATGGCCAGGGTGATGGTGTCCCCGCGGACCACGTCGCCGCCGACCACCGTCGCCCCCGCCACCTGGCACTCGTCGCGCAGCCCGTCCATCAGCTCGGTGGCCCAGGTGGTGGGCAGGTCGGAGGGGGCGACCAGGCCGAGCAGGATGGCGGTGGGCACGGCGCCCATCGCGGCCACGTCGGCCAGGTTCTGCGCGGCGGCCTTGCGGCCGACGTCGTAGGCGGTGGACCAGTCCCGGCGGAAGTGCCGCCCCTCGATCAGCACGTCGGTGGTGGCCACCACCCGGCCGTCGGGCGCCCTCACCACCGCGGCGTCGTCACCCGGGCCGAGGTCGACCGCCTCGGTGAGCGGTACCCGGGCGGTCAGCTCCTTGATGAGTCCGAACTCGCCGAGCTCGCCCACGGTCCCCTGCATCTGCCGTCCTCTCGCGTTCCGAACGTTTCACCACCCGCGTCCGCGGGAACGGTGCGCTCCCCCGCGCGCAGCGTACGCCCTCCGGGGGTGCAGAGGTCTCCCTCCCCGCCCCGCTGCGCGGTAGCGTGGTGATCAGTCTGCCGGTGAGCCCGTTCCCCACCCCCGACGCCCGACCGGGCGATCACGGCGGCGATCCCTGACCCAGCCGCCGGGAGGTCCCCGTGGTAAAGGCATACATCCTGATCCAGACCGAGGTGGGCAAGGCGACCGCCGTCGCCCAGGCCATCACCGCGATCCGTGGCGTCCTGCAGGCCGAGGACGTCACCGGTCCGTACGACGTCATCGTCAGCGCCGAGGCGGACACCGTGGACGACCTCGGTCGCCTGGTCGTCGCCCAGGTCCAGCAGGTGGAGGGCATCACCCGCACCCTCACCTGTCCGGTGGTGAACCTGTAGGCCCGGCTACCATCGGCGGGTGGCCCGACGACTCCGCGTCCCCCGCGCACTGGCGGCGCTCCCGGCACCCGTCCGGTGGCTCGCCCTGCCCGTCGCGCTGACCTGCACCACGGTGGTGCTGGTCGGCAGCTGGAGCACGCCCGAGGAGGACGTCGAGGTCCCCGCGCCCACCGGCAAGGCGGCCGGCTACTGCCGGTCGCTCGCCGGGGCGCTGCCGCCGACCCTGCTCGGGCACCCGCGCAAGGACCCCTCCCCCGCGTCCCCGTACGTGGCGGCCTGGGCCTCCTCGCCGCGGATCGTGCTGCGCTGCGGCGTGCCGCACCCGGACGAGCTGACCTTCGAGCGCCAGGCCGAGATGTCGCCGACCGTCAACGACGTCACCTGGTTCGCGCACCGGCTGCCGGACGGCGGCTACCGCTTCACCGCGACCCAGCGGGCCGCCTTCGTCGAGGTGACCGTGCCCGGCGGGGCCATCGGCAACCCGCTGGACGCGCCCGCCGTCCTGTCCGACCTGGTCAAGGCGCACATCCCGGCCTGAGCGCGGGGCCCGGGCGCGGGGCGCCGCGGCCCGGAAACGCCGCAGGGGCGGGCCGTGGCGGCCCGCCCCCGCCACGGGTTCAGCGCAGGCCGGTGGAACGGTTCAGCGCCTGCTGCAGCAGCCGGTCGATCAGCTCGGGGTACGACAGCCCGGTGGCCTGCCACATCTTCGGGAACGCCGAGATCGGGGTGAAGCCGGGCATGGTGTTGACCTCGTTGACCATCCAGCTGCCGTCCTCCAGCAGGAAGAAGTCCACCCGGGCCAGGCCCTCGCAGCCCAGCGCCTCGAAGGCGGCCAGCGCCTGGCGGCGGATCTCGGCGGTCTCGTCCGCGGTCAGCGCGGCCGGGATCCGCACCTCGGAGGAGTCGATGTACTTGGCCTCGAAGTCGTAGAACTCGAAGTCGCCGCCGACCAGCACCTCGGCCGGCACGCTCGCCCGCGGGCCGTCCTCGAACTCCAGCACCGCGCACTCGATCTCGCGGCCGGCGACGCCCGCCTCGATGATCAGCTTGGGGTCGTGGCGGCGCGCCTCCTCGATCGCGGCGTCCAGCTCGGCCAGGTCCTTGACCTTGGTGATGCCCATGCTGGAGCCGGCCCGGCAGGGCTTCACGAACAGCGGCAGCCCCAGGCCGGCCACCCGCTCGCGCACGGCGGCCCGGCCCGCCTCGGTCTCCCACTCGCGCGGGCGGACCACGGTGTACGAGCCGACGCCCAGGCCGTGCGAGGCCAGGATCCGCTTGGTGAACTCCTTGTCCATGCCGACCGCGCTGGCCAGCACGCCGTTGCCCACGTACGGGACGCCGGAGAGCTCCAGCAGGCCCTGCAGGGTGCCGTCCTCGCCCCAGGGGCCGTGCAGCAGCGGCAGTACCACGTCGACGTCGCCGAGCGCCTTGGGCGTCTGCCCGGGCTCGCTCAGGACCACCTCGCGGCTGCCCGGGGAGACCGGCAGCGCGACCTGGCCCTCGACGGACTCGGCGACGTGGTCGACGTCCGGCAGCCGGCCGTCGGTGATGGCCATCCGGGCGGGCTCGTCGCTGACCAGCGCCCAGCGGCCGTCGTGGGTGATGCCGATCGGCAGCACGTCGTACTTGTCGCGGTCGATCGCCCGCAGCACGCTGCCCGCGGTGGTGACCGAGATGGCGTGCTCGGAGCTGCGGCCACCGAAGACGATCGCTACGCGCGGCTTCGCGGACGGGTTCGGGGAGGACTGTTCGATGCTCATATCGGGTTTGAGACTACCGTGCGAGATGTTTCGGGCGGGTGAGCCGGGCCCCGGCGCCCGTCAGCGCCGCTCGGGCTTGGCCGAGCGGGACATCAGCGCCTGCAGCGCCTCCTGGGTCGGGCGGCCGTTGTGCACCACGTCCACCACGGCCTCGACGATCGGCATGTCGACGCCGTTGCGCCGGGCCAGGTCGAGCACCGACTCGCAGGACTTCACGCCCTCGGCGGTCTGCCGGGTGGCCGCGATGGTCTCCGCCAGCGACATCCCCCGGCCCAGGTTGGTGCCGAAGGTGTGGTTGCGCGACAGCGGCGAGGAGCAGGTGGCGACCAGGTCGCCCATCCCGGCGAGCCCCGCGAAGGTGTACGGGTCGGCGCCCAGCGCCAGGCCGAGCCGGGTGGTCTCGGCCAGGCCCCGGGTGATCAGCGTCGCCTTGGTGTTGTCGCCGAGCCCCATGCCGTCCGCCATGCCGACCGCCAGGCCGATCACGTTCTTCACCGCGCCGCCCAGCTCGCAGCCGACCACGTCCGCATTGGTGTACGGACGGAAGTACGGCGTGTGGCAGGCCGCCTGGAGCCGCTTGGCGACGTCCTCGTCGGTGCAGGCGACCACGCTGGCGGCGGGCTGCCGGTTGGCGATCTCGCGGGCCAGGTTTGGACCGCTGACGACCGCGACCCGCTCCGGACCGACCCCGGCGACCTCGGCGATCACCTCGCTCATCCGCTTCGCGGTGCCGAGTTCGATGCCCTTCATCAGGCTGACCAGCACCGTCCGCGGGCCGAGCAGTGGCGCCCAGGCGGCGAGGTTCTCGCGCAGCGTCTGCGAGGGCACCGCCAGCACCGCGAACTCGGCGCCGGCCAGCGCCTCGGCGGCGTCGGTGGTGGCCCGGATCGAGCCGGGCAGCTCGATCTGCGGCAGGTAGTCGGGGTTGACGCGGGTGGTGTTGATGGCGTCCACCAGCTGCTGCCGGCGGCCCCAGAGCACCACCTCGCTGCCGGCGTCGGCGAGCACCATCGCGAACGCGGTGCCCCAGGAACCGGTGCCGAACACGGCGCATCGGGTCACTTGCCCGCCTCCTCGCCCGCGCGGTGGCCGTCGGCCGCCCGGTTGCGCTCGGCCTCGGCGGCCTCGGCCCGGTGCCGGGCCGCGGCGCGCATGTCGTACCGCTCGGCCGGCGGCCGCTCGCCCCGGATCCCGGCCAGCACCTCGGTGATCGCGTCCATGATGTCGTCCGTCGCGTCCTTGAGCACCTGGGCGGTCAGTTCCTGGCCCCGGTACCTGCTCAGGTCCACCGCAGGACCGGCGGCGACGGTCACCCGGTGCCGCGGGAACAGGTTGAACCGGCTCTTCCCGGAACCGCCCCGGCCGTACGGCGGGATGATCTCGTGCGCACCCCAGTGCGCCACCGGGATGACCGGCGCACCGGTCATCAGCGCGACCCGGGCCACCCCGCTCTTGCCGGTCATCGGCCACAGGTCCGGGTCCCGGGTGAGGGTGCCCTCCGGGTAGAACTGCACGCACTGCCCGGCGTTGACGGCGTCGATCGCCGCCCGGAACGCCTGTGCCGCGTCGGTCGACTCCCGGAACACCGGGATCTGGCCGGTCTTGCGCAGCATGAACCCGATGAACGGGACCGAGAACAGCGAGGACTTGCCGAGGATCCGCGGCGGGCGCCCGCTGTTGTACTGCCAGTGGGCGTACACCACCGGGTCGATGATCGAGTTGTGGTTGACGGCCGCGATGAAGCCGCCCTCCTTCGGAAGGTGCTCCCAGCCCCGCCAGTCGGGCTTGACCAGAGCGGTCGTCACCGGCTTCACCAGCACGGCCGCGAAGCGGTACCAGATGCCGTAGTCGGCGTTGCCGAAGCTGGCGTACGAGCGGCGGGCCACCCCAGGTCCTCTCATCCGGTGCGGCACGTGGGGTGCCGCGGTCTTGGGCGCCCGACCCCGGTCCGGGGGTGGACCCCGGGTGCCCGGGGCCCGGGCGCGGAACAGTCTCGCCCGACCGCTCACCGGCTGTCGAGCAACCCCGCTGGCAGGCCCGGCTCACGTGACGAATCGCACGTCAGCGCGCATGGGGCGGCCTGGCGGGGGCTCCGGGAACGGCGCCACAATGACGCCGATGACCCAGGACACCGTACGCCCCAGCGGGCCCGTCCCGCCGCCCGCACCCGCCGACGGCTGGTCGCTGGTACTGCCGCTCAAACCGCTCGCGCTCGCCAAGACCCGCCTTGCGCCGTTCGCCGGACCGCACCGCCCGGACCTGGCACTCTCGTTCGCGCTCGACACCGTCACCGCCGCGCTGGCGGCCCCGGGCGTCGACCGGGTGCTGGTGGTCACCCGCGATCCCGTCGCCGGCCCGCGGCTGGCCGCGCTCGGCGCCGTGGTGGTCGCCGACGAACCCGGCGGCGGCCTCAACCCCGCACTGGCGCACGGCGCCGCCGCCGCGCTGGCCCTCGCGCCCCGCGCGCCGGTCGCCGCACTCTCCGCCGACCTGCCCGCCCTGCGGCCGGCCGAACTCGCCCGCGTCCTCGCCGCCGTACCGCACGCGGGCCGGGCCTTCCTCGCCGACGCCCCCGGGCTGGGCACCACCCTGCTCGCCGTCCGCCCCGGCCGACCGCTCTCCCCCGCCTTCGGGGACGGCTCCCGGGCCCGCCACACCGCCGCCGGCGCCCGCGAACTCCACCTGGACGGCGTGGAATCGGTGCGCCGGGACGTCGACACCGGTGCCGACCTGGCCGAGGCCCGCACGCTCGGGCTGGGGCCGCACACCGAGGCCGCGCTCACCGCGCTCGGCCCCGCACTCGACCCCGCCGCCCGGGGCCGCTGACGCCCCGGACACGGCGCCCCGGTCCGCGGAGCGGCTGCTCCCGGGCGTTGTCGGCGGCCCTCGCTATGCTGCAGGCATGCAGGCCACCGCATTCACCTTCGACCCCGCCACCCGGGCCGGCTCCGTGCTGCTCGACGACGGGAGCCCGGTGCCGTTCGACGCGGCCGCCTTCGACGCCGGCGGCCTGCGCCTGCTGCGCCCGGGCCAGCGGGTGCGCATCCGCACCGAGGGCAGCGGCGACGCCCGCCGGGTGGTCTTCGTGACCCTGCAGACCTTCCCCGACCCCGCCGAGGGCACCGGCACCGCCTGATGCCCGCCGCAGGAGCGCCGTGACGCGAAAGAGCCGTGGCGGCACCCGCTCCCGGGGGAATTCCGGGAGGGAGGGCCGCCACGGCTCTCGAAGGCCGTCCGGACTACTTCGCGGTGGTCTTGCGCGCGGTGGTCTTGCGGGTGGTGGTCTTCTTGGCCGGGGCCGTCTTCTTGGCGGCGGCGGCCTTCTTGGTCGCGGTGGCGGCCGTGGTCTTCTTGGCGGCGGCCGTGGTGGCCGTCTTCTTCGCGGCGGCGGCGGTCTTCTTGGTCGCGGCGGCGGTGGTCGCGGCCTTCTTCGCGGCGGCCGTCGTCTTGGTCGCGGTCGCCTTCTTGGCGGCGGTGGCCGTGGTCTTCTTCGCGGCGGTGGTCGCGGCCTTCTTGGCGGCGGCCTTCTTCGCCGGGGCGGCGGCAGCGGCGGCGGCCGTGGCGCGCTTGGCGGCGGCGCGCTTGGCGGCCGGGGTCGCGGCGACACCGCTCTTGCCCGGGGTGAGGGAGCCCTTGGGGGCCTTCTTCACCGACGGGCCCTCCTTCGGCAGCTTCTTGGCGCCGCTGACCAGGTCCTTGAAGCCCTGGCCGGGGCGGAAGCGCGGGACGGAGGTCTTCTTGACCTTGACCTTCTCGCCGGTCTGCGGGTTGCGGGCGAAGCGCGCGGAGCGCTCCACCTTCTCGAAGGTGCCGAAACCGGTGACCGAGACCCGGTCACCCGCCACGACGGCACGCACCATGGTGTCGAGCACTGCGTCGACGGCCTCTGCGGCAGCCTTGCGACCGCCCAGCTGCTCGGCCACCGCTTCGACAAGCTGAGCCTTGTTCACGTCTTCCCCTTCGGAAACGGGCGCCGGATGATTCCATCCGTTCATTTCGCACGTTAGGTATGTATCTGCGGACTTTCAATTACCAAACGCGCGAATCACCCTAGTGTCGCAATGGATTTGCGCGTCGGCGACCTCAGACGACGGGCGGGCGCCCCTCGTCGAGGTCCTGCACAAAGCGACTCAACCGCCTTGCCGCCTCCGGAAGATCGCGCTTGGCGGTCTCGGTGACGATCAGGAGTTGACGGGTGAGAGCGGTCTTTGCATCGGCGGACACGTTCAGCGCATGGACGCGGGCGTGGGCTTGCTTCAACCGCTCGGCCACAAGCGCGTAGAGCGCTGCGACTTCCGGGTCGTCCGGCTCCTCAGCGGCTGAGGCGGCGGTGTCCCGCGGATCGTCAATTCGGCGTTCGGCTCCCCGGCCCGTGGTCTCCGGTGACGCGGGTTCGCCGCCCGCGTACGGAGGTTCATGGTGCCGGTGCATGCACTGATTGTGCCATCTACCCGCAGTTGTGCATGCGCGGGGCCCTCTGCGGCAATGCATTGTCGGCAATCGGGGGCCGGCCGCGGAGTCGAACTCCGGCTCCGGAGCGGCGGAAGGCCCGCCCCCCCGAGGGGAGGACGGGCCGTCCGGCGGATCGTCAGAATGCTTGCGGCGACGGTCGATCAGGCGATCGGAAGGGTCCGCGGCTTGAACGCGGGACGGGTCGCCTCGAAGGCCGCGATGTCGCCCTCGTTCTGCAGCGTGATGCTGATGTCGTCCAGCCCGTTCAGCAGCCGCCACCGGACGTTGTCGTCCAGTTCGAAGGAGGCGGTGACGCCCTCGGCGCGCACCTCGCGGGCCTCCAGGTCGACGGTGATCTCGGCGGTCGGGTCGGCCTCGGTGAGGGCCCACAGCCGCTCCACGGTCTCCTGCGGCAGGACGACCGTGAGCAGGCCGTTCTTCAGCGAGTTGCCGCGGAAGATGTCGGCGAAGCGGGACGAGATCACCGCGTGGAAGCCGTAGTTCTGCAGGGCCCAGACCGCGTGCTCGCGGGACGAGCCGGTGCCGAACTCGGGGCCGGCCACCAGCACGGTGGCGCCCTGCCGCTCGGGGAGGTTGAGGACGAAGGACTCGTCCTTGCGCCAGGCCTCGAACAGCCCGTCCTCGAAGCCGGAGCGGGTGACCTTCTTCAGCCAGTGGGCCGGGATGATCTGGTCGGTGTCGACGTTGCTGCGGCGCAGCGGGACGGCCCGGCCGGTGTGGGTGGTGAACTTCTCCATGCTGCTCAGGCCTCCACAGCGACGTTGGACGAGAGGTCGGCGGGCGCGGCCAGTCGGCCGAGCACGGCGGTCGCCGCGGCGACCTGCGGCGAGACCAGGTGGGTGCGGCCCCCCTTGCCCTGGCGGCCCTCGAAGTTGCGGTTCGAGGTGGATGCGCAGCGCTCGCCGGGGGCCAGCTGGTCGGGGTTCATCCCCAGGCACATCGAGCAGCCGGCGTGGCGCCATTCGGCACCGGCGGCGGTGAAGACCTTGTCCAGGCCCTCCTCGACGGCCTGCAGGGCGACCCGTACCGAGCCCGGCACGACCAGCATCCGCACGCCCTCGGCGACCCGGCGGCCGTCCAGGATCGCGGCGGCGGCCCGCAGGTCCTCGATCCGGCCGTTGGTGCAGGAGCCGACGAAGACGGCGTCGACCGCGACCTCGCGCAGCGGGGTGCCGGCCTCCAGGCCCATGTACGCCAGGGCGTTCTCGGCGGCGATCCGCTCCTGCGGGTCCTCGAAGGAGGCCGGGTCCGGCACGTTCGCGCCGAGCGGGGCGCCCTGGCCGGGGTTGGTGCCCCAGGTGACGAACGGGGTCAGCTGGGCGGCGTCGATGAAGATCTCGTGGTCGAAGACCGCGTCCTCGTCGGTGACCAGGGTCTTCCAGTACGCGACGGCGGCGTCCCAGTCCTCGCCCTGCGGGGCGTGCGGGCGCCCCTCCAGGTAGTCGAAGGTGGTCTGGTCCGGGGCGATCATGCCGGCCCGGGCGCCCGCCTCGATCGACATGTTGCAGATGGTCATCCGGGCCTCCATGGAGAGGCTGCGGATGGCCGAGCCGCGGTACTCCAGGACGTAGCCCTGGCCGCCGCCGGTGCCGATCTTCGCGATGATCGCCAGGATCAGGTCCTTGGCGGTGACGCCCTCGGGCAGCTCGCCCTCGACGGTGATCGCCATGGTGCGGAACGGCGCCAGCGGCAGGGTCTGGGTGGCCAGCACGTGCTCGACCTGGCTGGTGCCGATGCCGAAGGCCAGCGCGCCGAAGGCGCCGTGGGTGGAGGTGTGGGAGTCGCCGCAGACCACGGTGGTGCCGGGCTGGGTCAGGCCCAGCTGCGGGCCGACCACGTGCACGACGCCCTGCTCGACGTCGCCGAGCGAGTGGATCCGGACGCCGAACTCGGCGGCGTTCTTGCGCAGCGTCTCCAGCTGCACCTTGGAGACCGGGTCCGCGATGGGCTTGTCGATGTCCAGGGTGGGCGTGTTGTGGTCCTCGGTGGCGATCGTCAGATCGGTCCGACGGACCGGGCGCCCGGCCAGACGGAGGCCGTCGAAGGCCTGCGGGCTGGTCACCTCGTGCAGCAGGTGCAGGTCGATGAAGAGCAGGTCGGGCTCGCCCTCGGCGCGCCGCACGACGTGGTCGTCCCAGACCTTCTCTGCGAGTGTCCGTCCCATCGGAATCCCTCCAGCCGGCCGCGTTGCCGGCCTTCTCGTGTCGTCGGGGTCAGTGCTTCCGCCGCCCTGTGAGGCACGCGTCGCGCGACCTGCACGCCGGATCGGTGTCCACGATGCGGACGCCTGATCGAGGCCGCATTCTGGATGTCTCCCGGGCTGCTGCATCCAGAGTGGCGCTTTTCCCGGAAGATTGAACTTGCGTCTCGCGGAATGAGACTGCAGTCTTAGGGCATGGACAACACTAGCGGCGTCGGCGTTCTCGACAAGGCCGCTCTGGTGCTCAGCGCACTGGAGTCGGGCCCCGCCACGTTGGCGGGGCTGGTCGCCGCCACCGGTCTGGCGCGGCCCACCGCCCACCGACTCGCCGTCGCACTCGAACACCACCGTCTGGTCACCAGGGACATGCAGGGCCGCTTCATCCTCGGCCCCCGTCTCTCCGAACTCTCCGCCGCGGCGGGCGAGGACCGGCTGCTCGCTACCGCGGGCCCCGTCCTCACCCACCTGCGCGACGTCACCGGCGAGAGCGCACAGCTCTACCGCCGCCAGGGCGAAATGCGGATCTGCGTAGCCGCCGCCGAGCGGCTCTCCGGCCTGCGGGACACCGTCCCGGTCGGCAGCACCCTGCCGATGAAGGCCGGCTCGGCCGCCCAGGTCCTGCTGGCCTGGGAGGAGCCCGAGCGCCTCCACCGCGGCCTCCAGGGCGCCCGCTTCACCGCCACCGCCCTCAGCGGCGTCCGGCGGCGCGGCTGGGCCCAGTCCATCGGCGAGCGCGAGCCGGGCGTCGCGTCCGTCTCCGCGCCCGTCCGCGGCCCCTCCAACCGCGTGGTGGCCGCCGTCTCCGTCTCCGGCCCGATCGAGCGACTGACCCGCCACCCCGGTCCGCTGCACGCCCAGGCCGTCATCGAAGCGACCCGTCACCTCACCGAGGCCCTGCGCCGGGCCTGACCACCGGCGGGGCCCCTCCGACCGGCCGGTCCCGCCGGGGTCCGCCGGACCCTACGAGCCGGCGGTCGCGCCCTCCAGGGTGGTCGCCATGATCGGGCTGGTGAAGGTGTTCGTCGCGTCCCCCGGGGAGAGGTGGTAGGAACCCCACTTGAGGTAGTTGCGGGTGCCGTCCCAGGTGGTCCCCTTGAAGGTGCCCGAGCCGGTGGTGAAGGTCTGCTTCACGCCGTCGAACCAGAAGTCGATGGTGCCGTCCGTGCGGCCCAGGCGGATCTTCAACGCGTAGGAGTGCCACTGGTCGTTGGCGGTCGGCGCGGTCCACAGCGTGTGCGCCACATGGTCGGTGTCCCACTCCTGGAGGCGGATGCGCCCGGTCGTCGCGTCGATCTCGATCGGGTGGTTCGCCGTGCCGGTGCTCGGCGAGCACTTGAGCTGGAAGACGTAGCGGCTCTTCGCGTCCTTGATGTCCACCTTGGACGACCATCCGAGGTAGAAGGTGTCGCCCTCCTTCAGGTCGGGGCTGAGCGTCTCGCAGCGCTCCTCGCCCGCCGCCTGGAACGCCCGCCACACACTGCCCTTGACGGGGTCCTTGACGACGCCGAAGTCGCCCTGCGCGCACTGGACGGCGGCGAAGGAGGACGGACCCTTGCCGGTACTCGGGGTCCACAGGACCCTTCCCGCCGCGGCGGAGCTGCCGGCGGTGGCCGAGGCGCAGGTGATCGCGAGCGTGGTGAGGGCCACGACGCCGACGGCGGTCGTGCGGCGGTGGGACAGCGGAGACATGCCACTCCCGGGTGGACGAGCGGCCGGCACGGGTGTCGTCCGGACCGGCCCCGAAGGGACGCAGGGACCGATTCGACCACCTGACGGCCCGTCGGACCAAGCAGGCCGACCGGCAGCGGCACTTTCGGGCACGTCCACCGGTCGGCCCGGGCAGCGCAACGGGGACCCCCGGGCGGGGGCACCGGGGCAGGGGCATCGCGACAAGGACGCCGTGGCAAGGGCCCCGTGGAAAGGGCGCCCCGTCGCGCAGCCGCCGCCCGCACCGACCGCTACCGCGTGCCCGGCCGCGCGCCGCCCGAACCCGCGCCGCCCCCGGGGCCCGTGTCGCCTTCGGGGCCCGTGTCGTCCGCGGAGCCGGTGCCGTCCGCGGGGCCGGTGTCGTAGGAGGAGGTGCCCTCGTCGAGCAGCGGCTCCTGCGTCCTGAGGTGCGCGGGGGCCAGCGCCCGCAGCACGTGGTAGCCGGTGATGACGACCAGGGTGCCCAGCGCGATGCCGCTGAGGCTGAAGCTGTCGGTGAACTCCAGGGTGACGTTGCCGATGCCGATGATGATGCCCGCCGCGGCCGGCACCAGGTTCAGCGGGTTGCGCAGGTCCACGTCGGACTTGATCCAGATCTGTGCGCCGAGCAGGCCGATCATGCCGTACAGGATGACGGTGATGCCGCCGAGCACCCCGCCGGGGATCGCGGCCACGACGGCCCCGAACTTCGGGCAGACGCCGAACAGCAGCGCGAAGGCGGCCGCCGCCCAGTAGGCCGCGGTGGAGTACACCCGGGTGGCGGCCATGACGCCGATGTTCTCGGAGTACGTGGTGTTCGGCGGGCCGCCGAGCGCGGTGGAGAGCATGGAGCCGACGCCGTCCGCGGAGATCGCGGTGCCGAGCCTGTCGTCGAGCGTCTGGCCGGTCATCTCACCGACCGCCTTGACGTGCCCGGCATTCTCCGCGACCAGTGCGATCACCACGGGCAGGGCCACCAGGATCGCGGACCACTGGAAGGAGGGGCCGTGGAAGTCCGGCAGGCCGATCCAGTCCGCCTTGCCGACGCCCGACAGGTCGAGCCGCCAGTGGTCGGTGGGGTTCCCGCTCGCGTCCACCGAGTGGATCTTCCCGAAGACCCGGTCGAACAGCCAGGAGACCGCGTAGCCGAAGAGCAGCCCGAGGAAGATCGCCACGCGCGACCAGAAGCCGCGCAGGCACACCACGGCCAGCCCGGTGAACAGCATCACCAGCAGCGCCGTCCACTGGTCCTGCGGCCAGTAGGTCGAGGCGGTGACCGGCGCGAGGTTGAAGCCGATCAGCATGACGACGGCACCGGTGACGATCGGCGGCATCGCGGCGTGGATGATCCGCGCCCCGAAGCGCTGGACCGCCAGGCCCACCAGGAAGAGCGCCGCGCCCACCACGAACACGGCACCGGTGACCGTCGCACTGGTGCCGCCCTGGGCGCGGATCACCGCGGCCACGCCGACGAAGGAGAGCGAGCAGCCGAGGTAGCTGGGCACCCGTCCGCGGGTCGCCAGCAGGAAGACCACGGTCGCGACACCCGACATCATGATCGCCAGGTTGGGGTCGAGCCCCATCAGCACGGGCGCCACGAAGCTCGCGCCGAACATGGCCACCACGTGCTGGGCGCCGAGCCCTGCCGTGCGGGGCCAGGAGAGCCGTTCGTCGGGGCGGACGACCGCTCCCGGTGCGGGCGTGCGCCCGTCACCGTGCAGTTTCCAGCGCACGCCGAGATCCATGGGGGGGTTCGCCTTCTCTGGGACTTCCGGGACTTCCGGGGGACTGTCCGCCCCATTCTCACGGTCCCCCCGCCTCCCGCCCGTCATAGCATCGACGCCGACCGGCGCGGCCCGGCCGGGTATCGGGCGGGCTGTCAGAACGGCTGTCAGGCCGGTATCGGGGCGGCCTGTCAGAACGGCGGCCCGGCCCGGGCGTCACGGCCCGGAGCCGGGTGCGGCCGCCGGCGCTGCCGCTTCCGCCGCCGCCTCGGCCCGTCTGCGGTGTTCGATCCGGCTGCCGGAGACGACCGTGACGGCCAGGCTCGCCGCGATGATGCCCTCGGCCCAGAAGAACGCCACGTAGTCGATGAGCGAACCGATCGGCGGCGAGCCGGGCGCGGCATTGCGCATGCCGATGAGCGCGAAGAGGGTCGCGGCCATCCACCCGAGCGGAGGCCACACCATCCCCTGCCGGCCGCGGAGGAGCACCTCGGCCCCGGCCAGGACCGCCAGGGCGAGCGCCCACATGGCCGCGATCATGAACCAGGCCAGGATGAAGGTACTGCGCGCCCGGGTGACCGTGCCCGTCAGGACGGTCGCCCCGGCACTGTTCGGAGTGCTGGTCGGGTGGACCAGGAAGAACGGGTCGGCGTCCGCGAAGACCACCCCGAGGGGAACGGCCCCCGTGGCGTCCGTGGCCGCGAACGCCAGCGCGAAGTGGTGGCGGTCGAACGGGTAGTCGGTCACGGTGCCGTCGTAGAAGTTGGCGCGCACGGGCTGGGGCGTCACGGCCTCGCCCGGCGCAGCCCGGAGCTCGGTCACGGTCGCCGCCTCGACGGTGATCGCGACCTGTCGGCTGAAGACGGAGGAGCCCGGCCCCGCGGCGAGGCCCCCGCGCGGCACGGCCACGACGAAGAGGGTGAGCTCGCCCGTCCCGGGGTCGATGTCCTGGGAGGTGACGTCCAGTTCGATCCAGTCACCGGCGACCGGGAGGGCCAGTTCGCGGGCCTGCTGCCGGGTGTTGCGCTCGTTCAGGTACAACGCCGTGCCGGCCGAGCACAGGACCACCACGATCAGCAGGGCGAGGAGGAAGCGGTTGCCGCGCAACCCGGAGAGGTTCACGCCGGGGCGGGGCCGGACGCGACCGCGGCGGCGAGCACGGCCCCGTACGGCAGGACCGGGCGGCGGGACGAGCGGGGGTGCGCCATGGGGGCCTCGTTCCGTGAGGTGTCGGACTCGGCTCCGCAGGCTACTGACCGGAAGGCCGGGAACCGCCACGGCACGCATCCGCCGTTCGGGGGAATCCGGCGACGGGCCGCCGTCCCCCGGAGTTCGGCGTCGGCGGCCGGCCGCGAGCGGGCCTGCGCGCCCTCCCGGTTCGCCGGCCCGCACCGCCCCTGCCGGGTCCGCGCCCGCCCGGGTCCGCACCCGCCCGGCCGCCGCGACCGGGCCGGTTACGGCGCGCTCCGGGAGGCCCGGGACATCCGGGCGAGCGCGGCGCGCAGTGCGGCGTTGAACCGGTCGGGGAGCTCCTGGTGCGGCATGTGAGCGGCGCCGGCGATCACGCCCACCTCCGCTCCGGGAGTGGCGGCGGCGCAGGCCCGGGCCACCTCCGGGGGGATCGCGGTGTCCAGCTCACCGTGGAGGTAGTGGATCGGCACCTGCAGCCCCGGCAGTGCCGGGCGCGGGTCGTAGCCGGCTGCGGTGGCCTGGTGCTCGTCGATGTGGACGCCGGAGTCCAGGATCTGGCGGACCGTCCAGTCGACGAGCGCGGGCGCGGTGCCCGGCGCGTACCACCCCGGCACCCAGTCCGCGACCGTACCGGCCCGGTCGCGGCGCAGATCGGCCACGAGCTGCGCCTGGCCCTTCGTCGACGGCCAGTACCCCGGTGCGCCCACCGGGACCACACCTGCGATCAACTCGGGCCGCTGGAGCCCCAGTTCGGTGGCGAACGTCCCGCCGATCGACGAGCCGACGAGCACCGGCCGATCCAGCCGCAACGCGCCGATCAGCGCCACCAGGTCGCCGACCACCCCGGCGGTGGTGTTGCCCCGGACGGGTCGGGCCGACCGGCCGCAACCGCGCCAGTCGACGGTGACGACCCGGTGGTCCCGGGTGAAGTCGGCCTGCTGGGCGCCCCAGGTCCGGCCGCTGGTGCCCCAGCCGTGCAGGAACAGCAGCGCCGGACCGGTCCCCTCGTCCTCGTAGTGGAGCGTGGTGTCGTTGACGTCCAGGCTGGGCATGGTTCTCCTCTGCCGTGCGGGGCCTCGTGGGGCCTTGCGGGCCGGGCGGTTCGTGATGTCCCCAGCCAAGCGCGATCACCTGCGCCGACCAAGGAGCGATCCGCGCCTACACTGATCGCGAACGGTGATCAATGCCGGTCGCGACGGGCGGAGAAACCGGGGAGCCCATGGAACTGCGTCAGCTGCGCTACTTCCTCACGGTGGCGGAGGAACTCCACTTCGGCCGCGCCGCCGAGCGGCTGCACATCGTGCAGTCCGCGGTCAGCCAGCAGCTCCGTCGGCTCGAACGCGAGCTGGGTACCGAGCTGTTCACCCGCTCCACCCGCGTCGTCCGGCTCACCGAGGCCGGCCACCGGCTCCTCCCGTACGCCAGGGACATGCTCGCCCTCCAGACGCGCGCCCACGAGGCCATCCACGAACTGTGCGCCGAACAGGCCGCGACGGTGCGCCTCGGCACCAGTTCCGGGCTGGGAGCCCGGCTGGACGCCGTACTCACCGCGTTCACCCGGCGGGCCGGACACACCCGGATCGAACTCGTCACCGGCAGCACCGGGGAACGCCTGGCGCAGGTGCGCGCCGGCAACCTGGACGCCGCCCTGCTGCGCGGCGAACGGGCCGACCCCGAGCTGGAGTTCCTACCGCTGTGGCAGGACGCGCTGGTGGCCGCGCTCCCCGCGGACCACCAGCTCGCCGAGCAGGAGACGGTCGCCCTGGCCCGGCTCGCCGACCTACCGCTGCGGATCTCCCGCCGCTCCCGCAACCCCGCCCTCCACGACCTCGTCATGCGCTCCTGCCGGGCCGCCGGCTACACGCCCGCCCTGGGCCCGGAGTTCACCAACGACCAGGACACCCTCGCCGCCATCGCCCACGGCGAACCGTCCTGGACGGTCTTCTACGCCGCACACGCCGGTCAACTCCCCCTGCCCGGCGTGGCGTTCCGCCCGCTGACCGACCCCGAGCCGGTCATGGGGACCTGCCTCGCGGTGCGCAGCGGTCCGCCCCGGGCCGCCCTGCGCGCCCTGATCGAGGCCTGCCACGAGGCCGGTCCGGGAGCCCGCGCGTAGGACCCGGCCCGCCGGGGCGCCGGCTCCGCCGACCTTCCGGTCCTGTCGGCTACTCCAGCAGCTTTCGGCCCGTCGCCTAGCGTGTGGAGGCCGCTCGGGACCACCGGCGGCCGTGCCGGACGACCGGAGGAGCCGCCATGCCCAGGGAGGCGCCGTACCTCGCCGTGAGCGACGCGCTGCGCGCACGCATCCGTGCGGGAGAGTGGGAGGTCGGGGCGCGGCTGCCGTCGCGGATGAGGCTCGCCGTCGAGTACGGGGTCGGACGGAACGTCACGCAGCGCGCCGTCGAAAGGCTGATCACCGAGGGCCTGTTGGAAGGACGCGCGGGTTCGGGAACGTACCTCGCCGCCCCGGGCGAGCGCTTGCCGATGATCCGCTCCCGGCACCGCGCGCACCGGTCCGGCTCCCCGCTCCCCGCCCCGTCGGAGGAGCGGGGCAGGGCCGACTCCTGGGACACGCACAGCCTGGTGCGCGTCCCGGCCCCCGAGGACGTGGCCGAGCGGCTCGCCATCGGCCCGGGCGATCCCTGCGTCACCACGCACTACGAGTTCCTCGCCGACGGCCGACCGGTCCAACTCTCCCAATCCTGGGAACCGATGGCCATCACGGGAGGTACGTCGGTCGTGCTCCCCGAGACCGGCCCCCTCGCCGGCCGGGGCGTGGTCGAACGCATGCGCTCCATCGGTGTCCTGGTGCACTCCGTCGTCGAGCGGCCCCGCCCCGCCCGCGCCACCCGGATGCAGGCACACCTCCTGGGGATCGGCCCGGGGGATCTGGTGCTCCGGATCGAGCGGACCATCTACGACACCACCGGCCGCCCCGTGGAGACCGCCGACATCGTCGTTCCGGACGGACTGCGGCAGGTGGTCTACGAGTTCGCCGCCGACGACCCTGCGCCGCGGGATCCGGCGGGACGCCGAACCACCACCGGGAGCCGGTGACCGAATGCCCTCGGCTCCGCGCTCCGGACTCCTGCACAACCCCGACTTCCGGCGCCTGTTCGCCGCGACCGCGGCCGGTCAACTGGGCGACCGCATCATGTTCCTGGCCCTGCCGCTGGCCGCCGTCGCCGCCCTCGACGGCGGCGAGCTCGACGTCGGACTGCTGACCGCCATGGTCACCGCGGGCTCGCTCCTGGTCGGGCTGCCCGCCGGGGCGTGGGTGGACCGCCTGCCGAAGCGGACGGTCCTGGTCGGCACCGACCTGGTGCGGGCGCTGACGCTCGCGACGATACCGATCGCATGGTGGGCCGGTCACCTCACCATGGGCTGGCTCCTCGCGACAGCCCTGGTCCACGGGGCACTGACCGCCGTCTTCGATGCCGCCCACGTGAGCTGCCTCCCGCACCTGCTGGGGCGCGACGACCTCGTCGAGGGGAACGCGAAGCTCTCCGCGGTGCGCTCGGTGACCAGCATCGGCGGTCCTGCGGTGGCCGGCCCGCTCGCCGGCTGGGCGGGACCCCCTGCCGCGGTCCTGGCAGGCGCGTGGGGAATGGCCGTGTCCGGACTCCTCGCGATCGGCATCCGCGCCCGCGAACGCAGGCCCGACCCCGCCGACACGCCCCCGCTGCTCCGCGGCGTCAAGGAGGGCCTGGCGTTCGTCCTCACGCATCCCGTGCTCCGCGCGACCGTCCTCGGGGACGCGTTCTTCAACCTCTTCCTCGCGATGTACCAGGCCATGCTGCTGGTCCTCCTGCCCGGGGAGATGGGCCTCGATTCCACCGGCACCGGCCTCGTGCTGTCCGGGATGGGCTGCGGCGCCCTGCTGGGAGCGCTCTGCGCGAGGCGCCTGTCCGTACGGTTCGGCCCCGGCCGGGTCAGCTGCCTCGCGCCCCTCGTCACCTGCCCGGCGGCCGCCCTGATGCCGCTGGCCCACCCCGGCTGGACCGTCCCCGTGGCGGCGGCCGGGCTCGCGGCCCTCTCCCTGGGCGGAGTCGTCCGCTTCGTCGCCCAGTCGAGCCTCCAACAGGCGCTCACCCCGGTCGGCATGCTCGGCCGGATGAGCGCGACCACCCGCTTCCTGTCCGGCTGCGGCCTTCCCCTGGGTGGAATCCTCGGCGGAACCGCAGGCGCCGCCCTGGGCGCGAGGCCCACCCTGCTGATCGCCGCGGCCGGCATGACTCTGAGCTTCGCCCCGGGCCTCGCCTCACCGCTCCGAAGCCTGCGCGGGGAACGTCCGGCCTGACCCCCGGCCACCCGGTGGGCCGCGGTCGGCCACGTGACGCAGGGCGGGGAGTGGGCAGAGCGGGGGGCTTCGGCAGGATCGGCGCAGCCCCCTACCGGGCGGCTGCCGTGGCCACGCGGGCAGCGAACTCGGTGGCGGTCCACACGGGTCGCTCGTCCCAGGGCCGCAGCGCGGCGGACACCACGGAGGTGAGCTCCCGGCCGGCGCCGTGTTCGGTCAGCAGCGGGGCGACCTGCTCGTGCGCATGCCGGTACGGCGGATCCTCGCCGGTGAGCAGCCAGTGGGTCACGGCCGCGAGGGAGTAGAGGTCCGAGGCGCGACTCCGGCGGGTGTCGCCGGCACGGATCTCCGGGGCCACGTACGGGGAGGGGTCGTGGGAGAAGAGCCTGGAGACCGAGGCGGTGCTCGCCCGGGGAACTCGCATCCAGTCCAGCATCGAGACTTTGACGTAGGGCCCCTCGCTCACCCCCGGGGGCGGCGGGCACAGGTACGCCGAGTCGGGTGAGAGATGACGCAGTACCACGTCCGCACCGTGGAGTTCGGCCACCGCGTCGGCGAGTGCGGCGACGGTGCCGGCGGCCTCGGGGGCGGGCAGCGGGGCGGGAAGCCTCCGCACCGGGTGGTCGTGTTCCCAGACGTAGGCGATCAGGAGGTGCGGTTCGACCTCGGAGGTGTCCCGGGGCAGCTGGACCGGCCGGAAGACCCGGTCGGTCAGGGCGGGACGGTCCGCCAGCGCCCGGGCCACGATGTGTGTGCGGTCGCTGAGGGCCCTGCGCAGCCCCGCCGCCTCGTCCCTCGGAAGCGTCGTCATGTTCTCGCCGATGACCTTGAGGTAGTGGGGCAGGCCGTTGGCCTCGGCCCGGTACGCCTGCCAGCCCGCACCGATGGCGTGGAGGGCCTCCAGTCGGAAGCCCGCGAGCACCGCGGGGGTGGCGATCTCGCCCACCAGACGCCGCAGACAGTCCTCGAACTCCGGCGGGCGCCGGCCTCCGGGGGCGAGGGAACGGATCCGTCCCAGCAGGTCCTGCGGGTCCTGGGAGACCAGGGTCGCGGCGGCTTCCGAGGCCGGGTCGGCGAGCTCGGGCACCCGGGGGACGACCAGCAGGCAGGCGCTCCGCCCCGGCCAACCGATCTGCCGCTCCAGGGCGGGGGCGAGCTGACGGAGGAGCGGGAGCGGCGAGTGGGTGGTGTAGGCCCGGGTGACGCCGGGCGCCGGCGGCCACGTCGCACCGGCTGGGTCGAGCCCGTCGGGGAGCCGCCAGTTCTTGCATTCGACGGCGATCAGAACGTCGCCGCGCAGGACGACGCAGTCGACGTCGGTGTCGCGGCCCCGCCGGTCGGCACGGGCGGCGACGATGACGGCATCGGACGGATCGAGGCCCTTGGCCAGGGTGTGCGCGACCTTGCGTTCCTGCTCCGTCCGGTAGGGGCCCAATTGGTAGAGCCGGGCTCCGCGCGCGGAGGGCGCTGCTGCGCCGACCGGTCCGGACGACCGGGCTGGAGCGGTGCCTGTGGGAACGACCGCCGGAGCCGGCTGCGGCGGAGCGGGGCGAGGCGGTGCGGAGCGCGGCGGTGCGACGGTGGCGGGACTGCCTTCGAGAGCCGTCAGAAGTGCCGGCGCGGACGGACGCTGTGCCTGATCGCCGAGTGAGCGTTGCAGGGCCTGGATCCACCGCTCGGGAAGCTCGCGGGTCGGACGCGCGAGGTCGGCCCGTGGGTGGTCGCCCGCGTCGGTCCCCCGGAGGAGGGCAAGCGTGACCGAGCCCCAGGACCAGATGTCCGCCGCCTGGGGGACGGTGCGTTCCCGTGTCTGTCGGATCTCGGGGGCGACGTGGACGTTCCGGACCGTCGTCCGCAGCAGGTCCGTACCTCCGCCCACGCCGCCGATCCGGGCGTAGGTCGCGCCGATCAGCGTGACCGTCCGGCCGTCCTCGTTCGGGAAGACCAGTTCGGGTCGGATCGACTGGTGGACGATGTTCCGGGCGTGCCAGTCGGCGATGGTGCGCAGCAGGGCCAGCGAGTGCTGCAGGGTCTCGGCGGTGGTCAGGCCGGCGTGCAGGCGGGCGGCCAGGTCGGCGCCGGGCGGCAGGGGAAGGGGGACGACGAGGCGGGCCCCGTTCTCCACGGTGAACGGGGCGAGCACCGGGCCGGAGGCCGACCGGTGCGCGACGTGGTGGTCGCGGCGGGTCGTCTCGCTGTTGGGCCCGATGACCAGGGCCACCCGTTGCTCGTGACCGGCGGGATCGACGTGGGTGCCCTCGTGCACGATCCAGGTGTCCTGGTAGCTGAGCACGCGGCCCCGCCGGTACCCGTTTCCGGGCCAGGACTGGGGCAGGCGCGGATGGAGCCGTCGGCGGACGTCGTGCGGCGACGACGTCCGCCGGGTCGGGAGGAGGGCCGCCAGCCAGGAGTCGAGCGCGCTCAACGGCACGAGGGCGTGCCCGGCGTCCAGTTCCACCGAGGTCACGTCCACGTCGTCGTGGTGGACGACGACGCCCTCGGTTCCGACCTGCCGCCCCAGTCTGCTGTGGAGAACCGACTGCTTGTGGCGGATCCGGGAGAACGGATTGGGCACCACCGTACGAACGGTGCTCCGCTCGTGGTGCCAGTGGTAGGCCGCGGCGTGGCCCAGCACCCTGCCGCCGGCGGCCGGCAGCAGGTGGACGACGACGGCGGTGCCCGGCAGCAGCACCACGGCGTCGTCCTCCGTCGGGTACGAGTAGGAGGCCTGCTCGCCGGCCGGTGCGTGGTAGGGCAGGACGATCCGGCCGGGGACGGCCGACAGGGCTGCGGCGAGGCGGGTCGGCCAGCCGGTGTCCGCAGCGGCAGCACGTGGGGGCGTCGGACGCGGGCGGGGTCCCGGCCCCGGCCGGGAGGAGGGATCGCTCATGCCCGGAACACTCTCCTCAGTTCGGTCGCCAGTTCCTCGGCGTTCTCGAACCGATGCGACGGATTGGCGTTCAGCGCCTCGCGCAGGACGCTGGACAGGGCCAGTGACGTGGTCTTCCTGATGGTGAGGAAGTGGTTCTCCAGCAGGGAGTGCCCGGTCTGTCCGAACGGGTCCTGCTGGTCGTCCCGGCAGTGGCCGAACGACCTCCGCTCGGGATGGACGAGTTCGAACAAGGTCGCAGCCAACGAGTACGCGTCGTCCGAGGCGAGCACTCCGCGTGGCTCGTCGAGGTCGAGGACACGCTGCTCGGGGGTCGTGTACCGCTCGTCGAAGGCGTGATCACGGAAGACGGGGCTGACCTGGTCACCGAGATTGCCGCCGCCCCAGTCCAGGACCGTCACGCGGCCGTCGGGGGCCAGGACGAGGTTCTCCGGTTTGACATCGCCGTGGGTGAGGCCGCCCTCGCGGTAGGCGCGGCCGACGGTGTCCGCCGCCTGGGTCACCCAGCCGACCGCGTCCTGCCAGTCGTAGTGCAACCGGTCGTGCTGCCGGACGCAGTCGGCGAGGGTGCGTCCCTCGGTCCACTCGAAGACGAACCACTCCTTCCCCACCACTCCGCATTCGCGCAGCAGTCGGGGAACGCCGCTGCTCACACTCCCCTGCAGGGTGTCGAACCGGGCCTGCAACGCCGCGTACTGGTCCGGGTCGCCGGTCGGGTTGAGCAGCTTGGCCACCGCGGTGTGACCGTTCAGGGTCACCTTGCGGGCCGCCGCGAAGCCGTCGACCTCCTGCTGCCCCAGGGCCTCGCCCAGGACGAAGCCGGCCCGGCGCAGGGACTCCGCCGGATCCTCGACCGTGCTGGGCTCCGGCGTGTGGGCGGCGGAACCGGTCGGCTCGGTCGCGCCTACCCGGGCCTTGAGGCGCTGACGGGCGTGCCGTTCCCGGAGCCAGCGGTGGATCAGCAGGTTCGACCACACCCAGTCGCTGTGTCCGTCACGCCGGATGAGACCGAGGTCCTTGATCCTGTCGAGCCCGCGGTCGACCTCCGGGTCGGTCACCATGTCCACGGCGTCGCCGTCGATGACGGTCTCGTCCGAGGCGGTCGCGTTCTCCAACAGATAGGAGACGGCCCTCTCGACACCGGGTTCACTCTGGAGATCCGCGATCGGCCGGATGACCTCGGGGTTCTGCACCAGCGCCTGCGCCGCGAGCTCCACGTCCTGCGGGGTGATGATCGAGGCCTTGCGCTTGCCCAGTTGTGCCGCCAGCTGCTCCCCCATGCAGTGCACGTGGTAGGGATACCCGCCGGTGTACTCAACGAGGCGTTCCACCGCGGCCTGCTGCAGGAAGACGCTGTCGTCGAAACCGCGCCGGAGGATCAGCCGGGCCTGGTCGGGCTCCATGAACCCGACCGGGAACGGGATGATCTCGCCGGTGAGATTGGTCCCGTACGGCGTCAGCCTGTCCTTGAGACTCTCGAAGCTGCAGGATCCCAGGGTCAACAGCAGGAGCGGCACGGCGGGGTCGGTGGCCATGCCCCGCAGCTGGTCGCCCAGATGTGCGATCGACTGCCCGGATTCGTTCACCCGGTCGAGCAGTTTCTGGAACTCGTCGACCATCAGCAGCAGTCGCCAGTCGTCGAGGCCCTCCAGCCGGATTCCGGTCAGCCATTTGCGGAAGGCGTAGCCGGTTTCGGGCAGAGGTTCAGGACTGTGGGTTCCTCCCCTCCAGGATTTCCCGACCTTTTCCACGATCTCCTCGGCGAGCCACGTCCAGAGGGGAGGGAACTCACCGGGGATCCAGAGCTCCCCGTTGACGTCCACGGCGAGAAGGCCGGGAATCGGCCACTCGGCCGGGTTCTCCGGAAGGGGGTGGGCCATCAGCGAACGGGCCAGCGTGGTCTTGCCCACCTGCCGGGGTCCGTGCAGGAACCGCACCGGGGCGACCGGGCGGCCGCTGTAGTGGTGCCGCAGCTGGGCGAGTTCGCTTTCCCGGGGGACCCTGATCCGTTCGTGGGCGGGGCTGGTGGGGACGAACGCGTGCCCGCCCAGATCCCGTTCGGACCGCGTCTCCACGGGGTACGCGATCTTGAGGTCGTCCGTATCGGTCTCACCGGGCCGGAAGAGCGCGAAGTCCAGTTCCACCCGATCGGTGCCGCACAGCTCGTCGACCCTGAAGACGACGCGCTGCCTGCCGCGGCCCAGCTCCACTTCGGCGTGCGGCAAGCCGTTGCAGCCGATGCGCACACGGCCGTCGTCCTCGTGCGGCTCCACCGTCAGGCGGACGTGCAGCGGGCCGTCCCCGTGGCACCACAGCTCCGTCTCGGTGACCGTGAACGCCGCTTCGGCACGGGCCGGCAGCAACCGCCGGCCGGACTCCTCCCAGAGCCGGTAGGTGACCTTGCTGACCCGCTGCACCACCTCGCGCAGCGTGGGGTCGCCGACGCGTCGGCAGAGGTCGAGGGCCTGCTTGCGCAGGTCCATCAGGCGTGCGCGGCCCTCGTCGCTGCCGATGTCCTGGGCGAGTTGGTGGTACCAGACGTCGATGAGCTGGTCGACGGTCACCTCGTCCTGGCTGCCGAAGGCCACGGAACGCACCGACTCCGCCACCCGCTCCAGCCGGTGCACCGCCTCCAGCGGCGCGTCCACCACATCGACCGCTTCGAAGGAGACCACTTCCGCGTTCAGATCGAGGAGCAGGCTCTCGTGCGCCACCTCGTCCCCGCGGAGGATCTCCAGTTCCCGCGTCCGCATCGGCAGACCCAGTTCCTGCTTCCCGGACAGCGCATCCCGGTGCGTTGCGGGATCGCCGCTGCTGCGGGCCGCTTGGATCCACTCCTCCACCGCCGTGGCGAGATTCGGCCGGCCTGGCCTCACCGAGAGCTCCAGGACCACCTCCTTGTACGCCAGCGCGGCCTGTGGACTGTCCCCGTCCTGCCACAGCATCCGGGCGTAGAGCCACCGCGCCTCCGGTGAGCTGCCCCGGCGCTGCTCCAGCAGGGCACGCATCAGCTGCAGCCGGCGGTGCGACGGCTGTTCGCGTCGCAGTTCCTCGGAGCGCGCGTTGGCCACCTTGCCGAGGAGGGAGCCCCGAAGAAGACCCGGAACCAGCGTGAGATGGTCGGGGCGGCGGGCCTGCAGCGCTGCATGCACGATCTCGTTGATGTGGGGCATCGGACGTATGAGGCACCGGTACGCCTGCTCGACCACAGTGCCGTCGCCGGCATCCTGGCCCAGCAGCAGGGCCACCACGGCGAACAACCGGCCGAGGCCCGGCGGGCGCTCGGTGGCGACGGACAGCAGCGTGCGCGCGGCGGCACCGGCGTCCTGGAGGTGGTGGAGTTCGAGTCCGGCCTGGGCCAGCGGCAGCTCCGTCCGGCCCAGGGCGAGATCCTCGGTACGCATCCGGATGATCTCTTCGACCGCCGCCCTGCTGCCACCGCAGGCATGGGCGACTGCGGTCCGGGGCCGGATGAAGGCGGCGCTGAACAGGAAGCCGTCGGCGAGTTGCCGGCCGAGGCCTTGTTCGCCGGTCCGTACCAGGGCCAGCGCGAGGTCGGCAGCGATCACCTCGTTGCGCGGATGCGCGTCGTACGCAGTGCGCCAGGCTCGCGCGGCGTCGTGCCAGCGGTCCTCCTGCGCCGCTTCCAGGCCCTCCGCGAACGCGGCCCTCGCGGCGGCGCCCATCCGGTCGAGGTGGTCCTGCGTGAGGGGCCGGGGAGCCGGCCGGACGAACCGCTCCGCCTCGCCGGCCAAACCGTCGACGAGCCGGGTGCAGAGCGCGCGCAGGTCCTGGGTCAGCTGCGCGAAGCCGGGGGAACCCGGTTCCGTACCCAGCAGGCTCCTGCGCAGGACATCCGTCACGGCGCGGTCCTCCCACTCGCCGGGCTTGATCCGCGGGAAGCGTGGGCCGCTCGCCCCGGAACCGGTGGCGGGCGCTTCCCGGGGCGGGGCGGCGGGCGAAGCCGGGACTTCCCGGGTCGCGGCAGCGGCGGATCCGGCGGTCGCGCACGTGGGCTCCACCGGGGTGGAGCCGCCGACCGCCGACGCGCTCCTCGCGGTGATCAGCCCGCCGGGCGAAGGGCGCCCCACGGCACGGAAGATCTGCTCCAGTCTCGCCCGTTCCTCGGGGTCCGGTGCCGTCCGGCTGCCGATCCGGGCCTCCAGTTCCAGCGCGTCCGCCGCCTCCTCCAGCAGTCCCAGCCCGGCATAGGCCGCCGCGATGTTCCAGGCCGAGGAGGGGCCGGTCCAGAGCTGGTCCGCGTACCGCCGGTAGAGCTCCAGGGCCTCCTCGGCACGCCCGGCTGCCACGAGGGTGCCCAGGGCGTGCGGGTAGGCGAGCACGTGTCCCGCCTCCAGGGCGGCGCACCAGGCGTCGGCGGCCGCTCCGGCGCCGTGGAGCTGTTCCAGCTCCTGTGCCCGGTGCAACGATGACGACTCACCGTCCGTGTGCGCGGGCAGCACGAGAGGCGTGAGGCGCGGGCGGAGCGGCACCGCCCGGCCCGGGTCGGGTTCCAGCTGCCGCGCAGGCAGCGGGGGTCTGGTCCGAGCGGCCAGCCGGTCGGCCTCCTGCTGCTGCCCGGTGGTGCGCAGCAGCCCGATCAGCCGGTGCCAGATCCGGGGGCGCTGGGTGGGGCGGCACCGCTCGGCGGCCTCGGTCAGCAACCGGGCGGCCTCCGTGCCGTCGCCGAGTTCTTCGAGGACCGAGGCCAGGCGCTCCGCCGGCTTTGCGTCCCCGGTGGCCAGGACCTGTTCGGCGAGCCCGGCGGGGGCCTCGTGGTCCGGCTGCTCGGCGACGCGGTCGATCAGGAGGTCGAGAAGCGTCAGGCAGGCCCAGGGGGCGGCGCGTTCCAGCTGCCGCGCCACCGACAGGACGGACAGCGGCCCTTGCTCGTCGAGCAGCCGTCGGGCCGGTTCCAGCAGCGCGGGCTTGTTCTGCGGGCCGTTCAGGGCGCGCTGGACGATGTGCTGCTCCGGAGTCGCGACGTGACTGGTTCCGGTCCGCTGAGCGGCCGAGCGGCCGTCCGCGATGCCGATCCTCCGGTCCAACTGGGCGATCCAGTCGGCAGGTCCGCCCAGCGCGACGACCCGTCCCCGCATGTCCAGCGCAACGCTCTGGCGTCCGGCCGCGACGGCCACCAGTCCCGTCTCGTAGCAGAGCCGCCAGTCCTCCTCGCCGAGGGCGCGCCGCTGGGAGACGAGGGTGAGGGCATCGTCCAGTCGGCGGCCCTCGCGCCAGATCCTCATCAGGAGCAGGCGGCCCGGCGCCCTGGGAGCCGCCTCCACGAGCGCGCGCAGCAGCACTTCCGCGTCGGCCTGGCGGTTGACCGTGTACAGCTGCTTCGCCAGCGACTCGTACTGCTGCACCGTGGTACTGCTGACCCGCGCGGGCGGGCGGGGGCCCGAGGCGGAGGCGCTGTACGACTGCGGTGACACCGGACGACCGGCCGCGGTGAGGAACTCCACCACCAAGGGCCACACGGACTGGGGCGGCTGGTCCCCACTGCTGAGGGCCCGCTCCAGGACGCGGGCGGCGCCGTCCACATCCTGGAGGAGGCCGAGGGCGCAGGCACGGTTCCACAGCACCCAGCCGGACGCATCGGCGGGCACGAGGCTGTGCGCCCAGTCGGC
This sequence comes from Kitasatospora sp. NPDC054939, assembly GCF_053610105.1. Taxonomy (NCBI): domain Bacteria; kingdom Bacillati; phylum Actinomycetota; class Actinomycetes; order Kitasatosporales; family Streptomycetaceae; genus Kitasatospora; species Kitasatospora sp. NPDC054939. The sequence goes on from NZ_JBSGXP010000008.1 coordinate 58,213, forward strand.
GGCCAGGTCGGCGACGCCGGCCCGGCACGCCCAACCGACGGCGCAGACCGCCGCCGCCACCCGGACGGCCGGGGTGGGCGCGTCCGCGGACCAGGCGGCGAAGGCGTGTGCGGCCTCCAACGGGCTGTCGGTGCGGGTCAACGCGGCCCGCAGCCCGTCCGGCAAGGTGTCGGAGGCCGGTACCAGGAGGTCCTCGTGGAGCAGGATGGGCGGCAGCTTCGGATTCTCCGCCCGAGGAGGCTGTACCGGGCGCGGCGCGACGGGGCCGGCGCCCCCGCTCGCCGGACGCCAGGAGTTCGCGATCCTGCGGTCGAGCTGCAGCAGGTGCTGCTCGGGAGCTCCTGCGGCGACCAGCCGGTCCCGCAGCTCCCCGGCCCGGCGGGAGGCGCCGCTGTCGACGGCGACCAGGGCCAGGTCGAAGTCGAGCATCCAGTCGGCGGCCCCGCGGGAGCCCATCCGCGACACGAACCGCTCGGCATCGACCAGCCGGTGCTCCTCCCGGTAGATCTTCATGAGCAGCGACCGGCCGGGCGCCATCGGCGACACCTCGGTCAGGGCCTCCAGGAGAAGCTCGGCATCGGCGGTGCGCCGGTTCAGCCGTAGCTGCTTGGCGGTGGCTTCGAACCGCTGCGCGATGAGGATGTCGATGCGGGCGTCCGGTGCGGCTCCCTCCTTGAGCGGCGGGCGGAACGGGCAGGGCCGTCCGGCGGCCTGGAAGAGATCCAGCACGGGCTGCACGACCAGGTGCGGCGGGCTGTCCCCCAGACGTGCGACAGCCTCGAAGGCGGCGACGGCACCGTCGAGATCACCGAGCGCGCTGCGGGCACATCCTTCGTTCCAGTGCCAGGTGGCCGAGCGGCCGACCCGTTTGGCGAGTCGGCCGAACCGCCGCAGGGCGTCCTCGGGTCGTCCGGAGAGGACCGACCATCCGACGGCGCACACGGCGGCGGCCCGCTGCACAGGACCGGATCCGGTGACGGCCAGCTCCTCGAACGCTTCGGCCGCCTCCCGCGGGTCGGTGACGCTGCGCAGGGCCCGGGGCAGCATCGGGTGCCACGTGTCCTCCAGCAGCTCCGCCAGCAGCACGACGGGCGGCACCCGCACCGGTTCGCCGCCGTGCACCGCAGCGGATCCGGCGCCGGTACGGGCGCGCGGCCTGCCGCCCGCGGTCCGTCCCGGAGCCAGCTGCTGAACCATCTCCTCGGCCATCGCGAGCAGTTGAGCCGCAGCCTCCTCGTCCTCCGTCCGCCCGGCGGTTTCGACGATCGCCGACAGGCGGGCCACGGCGGCGCCCGCCTCGTCGGCCTGCTCCTCCTCGTCGGCCTCGGCAGTCCCGGCTCCCGCCTCGGCGAGCCTGGCGCTGAGGGCCCTGATCCGCTCCAGGCGCCGGCCTCGCAGTACCAACGGGCGGGCGAGTTCGATGAGCGAGTCGACCTGTCCCGTCCGGCCCTGGGCGACCTCGGCGCGGACCTCCTCCAAGAGCTCCATCAGCTCGGGGCTCTCCCCGATGTGCCGGGCGACGCCGTCGAGGCGACCGCGGATCGATGTCAGGTACGTCTGGGCCTCGGCCGCCACGCCGCCCGTACGGCCCGTCTCACCCAGCGCCAGTGCCGGACGGAGCACCTCCTCGGTCTCCAGCGGGGCCAGGTGCTCCTCCAGCAGCGCCAGGACCGGGACGACGTCGAAGGAGCCGGTGCTTCCCTCGGTGAGGTCCAGCAGGACCAGGGGCAGCAGGCCGCGTGCCGGGGCGGACAACTGGGCGACATCGCCGACACCGAGGCGCAGTGCCCGAGGCGGCGGGGACTGGCGCACAATGGTGGTGAGGTCCACCACCTCCCGCATCCGAGCGGCGATCCGGGCGGCTGTCTCGACGGTCTGCTGGTAGCGGACCCCACCCATGGTCAGAGGCTTGAGCAGGGCGTTGTTGATCGCCTTGACGGCGTCGGCCGGGGACTTGGCCAGCAGCAGGCAGGCATCGGGGCCGTCCTCCGTGAAGGCCTGCAGCGGGCGGAGGAACAACTCCTTGCCCATGACACGGTTGGCTGCGGCCGCCTCCTGGGCCTCGGCCGTGAGCCTGCGACGGGCCTCGTGCAGCAGACCGCCCTGAGCCGCCTGCAGGGCCGGCCGGCCGCCCGCCGAGACGGCCGGTTGCAGCAGGAGCTTCAGGGCGTGCGGCAGCGCGTCGTCACCGAGGAACGTTCCGGTGGCGAACCGGCCGGTCCAGGCGAAGTGCCAGAAGTCGAGAAGGGCTCCCACGCCGTGGGGGTCGAGTGCGGTGAAGGCGTTGGCCAAGGACTCGACATGCGCCACGGCGAGCGACTTCTCCGGTGCCACGGCATGAGCGTGGAAGATCGCCTGCCGGGCAACGACCACCGCGACCGGGGCGGCGGCGGTCGCGAGGCCCGGATCCACCGGGGCGTCGGCCGCGAGCGACGTCGCCCAGGGTTCGACGGCCGAGGCCCACGCGACAGCGTCACTCACCCGAGCACCCCCGAAACCTGGAAGCTTCACCGCAGGCCTGACTCATCGTCAAACCACCACGTGACACACCATATCGGAATGATCGGAGGCAGCCCCCCGAGACGGCGCAATCAATTGGCCGCGACCTGGTGCAGACCTCGGCACGGGTCGGGCCACTGGAGCTTCCCGGCCGTCGGAAGGAGCACGGGTCAGGCTCCGGTCCGCTGGAGCGGCCCTGCCTCCTCCCGCGCCGGGAAGGGCTGCACGGCGCCGCTCGGCGGCAGCAGGCGCTTGACGAACCGGAGCAGGCCGACGACGCCGGCGACCGTCCAGAGCCCCTGCGAAAGATCTCCGGGCGGAAGCCGAATCCTTCGCCCGACTGGTGGGCTCCTATGGGCGACCGGCGGGAGCGCGGGTTGGCGGAGGTTCGGTGGCTGTGGTCTTCGTCGGCACGGTCCGTACGCGCGCCGCCCCCTGTTCCGCAAGCGATCGAACACCGAGAGGCCCCTCATGATCCCTTCCTCACCCTCCCTCGCATCCCGAGGAGTGCTGCTGGTGCACGGCGCATGGCACACCGGTCACGCCTGGGACGGCGTCGCGGCCGGGCTGCGGGCCCGTGGTGTCGCCGTGGCCGTCGCCGAGCTGCACCGCGGGTCGCTGGCAGCCGACATAGCCGCGGCCGGGACCGCACTGGACCAGCTGCCCGGGGGCGGACCCGCCGTCGCGTGCGGCCACTCCTACGGCGGCGCCGTCATCACCGGCCTTCCGCCGCACAGGATCGACCATCTCGTGTACCTGGCCGCGATGATGCCCGACCGCGGCGAGACCGCCCTCGGCCTGCTCGCCAGTGCACCGCCCACCGACCTGGGGCCCAGCATGATCGGTGACCCTGCCGGAACCACGACGATCGACCCGAAGGCTGCCGGACGGCTGTTCCACGCCCAACTCGGCGAGGAAGAACGTGCCCGCCACACCGCCCGACTCGTCCCCCAGAACATGGCCCCCGGCCATCAGCCGACGACCAGCGCCGCCTGGCACGAGCGGCCCAGCACCTACGTGATCTGCACCGATGACCGCGTCATGCACCCGGACCTGCAACGCCGATTCGCCACCCGGGCAACCAACGCGGTCACCTGGCACAGCGACCACGGAGTCTTCGCGTCCCACGAGGACGAGACCATCGGACTGCTCCACCGACTGGCCACCGGAAGCCGGGTCGGTGCAGCCGCCCGGAGGTGAGGTCCCGCTTCCGCAGGACACCTCGACCCGGGAAGCGCGCCGCTGACCGATGCGCCGTGGTCGCGGACACGGCCGCTGGTGCCGGACCGGACACCGGAACGGGGCGGGCGGCGGCGTCGGCCCCCAGCGACGGTGATCACTGCGCCTCCTTCGTGACCAGCGTGCGGAGTTGTTCACGGTCGGGCTTCTCGGTCCGTCCCCGGCGGGGGATCGCCGGGAGGCAGTGGATCCGGTCCGGCAGTGCTGCGTGGTCGATGGTGCGGGGCAGTTCGCGGTGCAGGCGGCGCAGGAGTTCCGGTTCCGGGACCGAGCCGTCCGGGCAGATCGCGAGCACCACCGCCTCGTCGGCGGTCAGCGGGTCGGGGACGCCCACGATGACGGCCTCGGCGATGCCCGGAAGAGCGGCGATCGCGGGTTCGTACAGGCCGGGGTAGAGGTTGAAGGAGCCGCGGATCAGCATGTCCTTGGTCCGGCCGAGCAGCACGATCCGGCCCTCGGCGTCGATCCGGGCCCGGTCACCGGTGTTGAGCTCACCGATCGCCCCGTCACCGACGTAGCCGATCGCCAGGTGGGCGCCGCGGAGCAGGAGTTCGCCCTCCTCGTTGAGGCGTGCCGTGACTCCGGGCAGGGGGTGGCCGGCCAGGTCGCCGTGGGGTGCGTGCGCGAGTTTCTCCTCGGCCTCGGTCACGGCGATCGGCAGCATCTCGGTCGCACCGTAGATCACGGCGATCCGGGCCGAGGGGAGCGCGGTCCGCAGCCGGCGCAGGATCGGGGGTGGCACGGGAGCGGCGCCGAGCAGCACCGTGCCCAGGGTGTCCGGGAGTCGGCCGGCGGCGAGCAGGCGGGCCAGGGCGGCCGGGGTGCCGAAGGTGTGGGTGGCCCCGCACCGCCGCAGGTCCCGCAGGAACCGCTTCGGACGGGCCGGGAGCGGCGCCGCCGACCAGGTGGCGCCGGTGGCGAGGAAGGCGAAGGCGATCATCAGTTGCTCGGAGTGCACGACGACCGGGCCCCGGGCGGCGGGCAGGCCGAGGCCTTCGCCGAGCAGGTCCGCGCCGGCGAGCAGCGTGGCCTGGCTGTGCACGACCCCGCGGGGGCGCGCCGTGGTGCCGGAGGTGAACACGACCAGGGCCGGGCGGTCCGGATCCCCCACGGACGCGGACGGGGATGCCGGCGCCGTGCGCGCCAGGGTGGCGGCGGAGAGTGCGTCCGGGGGCAGGCCGGGGAGGCGCGGGCCGGTGTGGACCAGGCGCAGGGTCGGGTCGCAGAGCGCGGGCAGGTTCAGGCCGAGGCGGCGCAGCAGTGTGCGTCCGACCCGGCGGGCGGAGAGCGCGCAGAGCCAGGACTCGGCGGCCAGCCAGCGCGGCGCGGCGAGCGATTCGGTGACGAGCCGTCCGCGCGCGGCGTCGAGCTCGGCGCCGGCGCCCGGGTCGGCCACCACCACGGCAGCGCCGACCGCCATGACGGCCAGGCCGAGCACCAGGGCGTCCCGGCCGGGGCGGACCGCGAACAGCACCGTGTCACCGGCGCTCATTCCGGCCGCCCGCAGCCCGCTCGCGGTCGCGGCGATCCGCTGGGCGAGCTCGCCGTAGGTGAGCGTGCCGTGTGCGTCGAGCAGGGCGACCGCATCGGGCGCCCGGCGCGCGTGGCCCGTGATCCGCCCGCCCAGTCCGGTGCCTGCGGGGTCCGGCGTGCTGCTCTCCGGCGTGCTGCTCTCCGGTGTGCTGCTCTCCGGTGTGCTGCTCATGGGGTGGTCGCCTCCAGCCTTGCGTGGTCCGTGTGCCTCCGGGGACTCGCCGCTCATCCGGCCGTCACCTCCGATCGCGCATCCGATCGCGTATTCGTCGGGATCGGTGCCCGCCGTGCGACCCGGCGCGGCACGATGAACGGGTACGCGGCCGGCCGTACCGGTAGCCCCCGGACGCGCTCCTGACACCTCATCGGATGTCGACCACGTCCGGCCGGTACCGGTGGTCCGCGTACCAGGCCAGCGTGTTGCGCAGCCCGAACGCGCGCAGCCGCCGCACCGATCCGTAGACCGTCATGCCCGGGACCTGCCCGTAGGCCGCGGTGAGCTTGCGCACCCGGTTCACCAGGGCGCGGTCCTCGTGCTCCTCCTCGATCGCGGTGCGCGGGAAGCCGCCGCAGCGCTGGTAGAGGTCGGCGGTGATGGCCAGGTTGCAGCCGGGGCACATCAGGTACGGGCCGAGGTACTGCGGGTCCTGGTTGCCGGGGCGGAACCTGCCGAACCGGGCCGCCACCGCGATCACGGCCGGCAGTAGCCGGCTCTCCCACAGTCTGAGCCGGAACTCGTCGGTGCGCGGCCTCAGTTGACCGGTGACCAGTTCCAGCCCGCCGGCCAGTCCGCGGCGTACGGCGGCCGTCCAGCCGGGCACCGGGAGGCAGTCGGCGTCGGTGCGGGCCAGGTACCGGGCACCGGCCTCGATCGCGAACCGCATCCCGGTGTCCGCCGCCGCCCCGGTGCCCTTGCGTGCCTCGGTGACCAGGTGCAGCGGGAAGCCGGCGGTGACGGCGAATTCCCGGACCACCTCGGCGGTCCGGTCGGTCGAGGTGTTGTCCACCACCACGCACTCGAAGTCCGCGTCGCTCTGCTCCGCCAGCGCGCGCAACGTGGCCGGCAGCGAGGCCTCCTCGTTGTAGGCCGGCACGACCACCCACAGGTCGGTCACTGATGCTCCCTCTCGACCGGGCTCACAGCTGCGCGAATGAGGACGCCGAGCGAGACTCCGCCGGCCGGGCCGATCGGCGCAACCCGGCCGATCGGCGCCACCCGGTCGCCCGGCCCGCAGCGGCCCTGCAGGGGCACCGCCGCCGCGGCCGTCACCGCCGCGCCCCGCCTCCCTGCACGACCAACGGTCCGCCTTCCACCCCGACCCACTGTCCGCTTCCACCCCGATCCGCTGTCCGCCATCTCCCCGACACTGCGCCCAGACCGCCCAAGCCACCCGATCATGCGATGATTCCACGCCAGGATTCCAGGCCAGGGCCCGGCCCGCCACGATACGGTTCCTCGCACGGGACGATCGAGGCGGCAGCGGGGGCGGCGATGGGCGCGACGACGGCGGAACGGCACGAGAGCAGACTGCTGTGGGCCAGCCGCCCCGCTCTGTGGACACTGACCAGGATCACCATGGCACGGCCCTTCGGACCGATCCGGCGGGTGCCCCGACTCGGCTGGGTGGCGAGCGAACCCACCCTGATCCGGGCGGTGCTCAACGACCACGAGCACTTCACCCTGCTCGGCGAGGGCGGCGTGGGCCACCTGTGGGAGCAGATCCTCGGGCCGTACGTCACCCGGCTCTTCGACGGCGCCGGGCACGCGGACCTGCGCCGACGTGCCCGGGACCTGTTCACCGAGGAGAACTCCGCCGCCCTGGTCCAGCGGGCCGCCGGACCGGTCTACGCCGATGTCACGGCTCGCCTCGCCGCCGGGGAGCAGGTCGACGTGTCCGAGGCCGCCCGGCTCGTCGTCGGCCGCCTGATGACCGACCTCCTGGGCCTTCGAATCCCGTCGGGCAGCCCGGACTCCGCCTATCTGGAGACCTTCGCCGCCGGCGAGCGGCTGGCGGCGCTCGCGCTCGACACGGCCGCCTCGACCGAGCTCCCGCCGGAGCGGATCGAAGCGGCCAGGGAGATCGTCGCGTCGCTGACCGCCGGCGTCCCGGCGGCCTACGCCGGAGCCGGGCCCGACACCCTGCTCGGCCGCTGCCGCGAAGCCGGGATCACCCTGGAGGAGGCCTGCGGCCTCGCCTCGCTGCTGCTCGTCGCGGGCACCGAGACCGCCGCCAGCGCCATGGCCCGCACGGTCGCACTGATCCACGACACCGAGCAGCAGGCCCCGATCCTCGCCGACCCCGGGCTGATCGCCGACGCGGTCCGCGAGGGCCTGCGGGTGACCACGCCCGCACCGGTGATCGGGCGGCACGTCAGCGCGGACGTCACCATCGCCGGCCGCCGACTGCGCAAGGACGAGCGGATCCTTCTCGTCACCTACGCGGCCGACAACCTGGCCGGCGGCTTCGACCTGGCCCGCCCGTACGACCCGCGCTCGCGCCAGCTCTGGTTCGGCGCCGGCCGACACCTGTGCCTGGGCGCTCCCGTCGCGCGGGCCGAGATCGCCCGGATGGTCGAGGCGGTCTGCGCGGCGGGCCGCCCGTACCGGATCGTCTCGCGCGGCTACGCCCGGAAGGTGATGATCCCCTCCTACTCCTCGCTCGTCGTCGAGCTCGCCTGACGGGGCATCACACGACCACCGGAGGGACGAGCAGGCCGTCCTGCCCTGCCGGCCGGGAGCCTGCCCGGGTGGGCTCCCGGCCGCACCCGCGGCCCGTCGCCCCTCCCCCGAGCACCCGGGTCGCCGGCGGCTCCGCGAAAAGCAGGTGCGGCCCGCCGGGGCCGTCCCGCACACTGGCGCGGAATCCCCAAAACCTCCCGAGGAGACTCCGCGTTGCAGGCTGCCGTCACCGTGTCGCCGTCCCAGGTCCCCGAGTTGCTGCTCGGGCTCGCCACCGTCCGGCCGGTCTTCCTCTGGGGGGCTCCGGGCATCGGGAAGTCCTCGCTGGTACGGGAGTTCGCCGACTCGCTCGGGCTGGAGTGCGTCAGCCTGATCGGCACCCAACTGGCGCCCGAGGACCTGGTCGGGGTGCCGCAGATCACCGAGGACGGGCGCTCACGGTTCTGCCCACCGGAGTCGATCGCCCGCACCGAGCCCTACTGCCTCTTCCTGGACGAGCTCAACGCGGCCACCCCGGACGTGCAGAAGGCCTTCTACTCACTCATCCTGGACCGCCGGATCGGCTCCTACGAGCTGCCGCCCGGCTCGATCGTGATCGGCGCGGGGAACCGCGCCACCGACGGCGCGCTGGCCCGCCCGATGGCCTCCGCCCTGGTGAACCGGCTGGTCCACGTCCACCTCCGGGCCAGCTCCACCGACTGGCTGGCGTGGGCCGCGGGCAACGGCATCCACCCCTGGGTGCTGGACTACCTGACGGACCGCCCGGACCACCTCTGGTCCGCCCCGCCCAAGACCGAGGAGCCCTTCTCCACCCCGCGCGCCTGGCACATGCTCTCGGACGCCCTGCACTCCTTCGGCCCGACCCTGGAGGAGCCGACCGTCAAGGTGCTGGCGCACGGGCTGCTCACCCCGCAGCACGCGGTCTCCTTCGGCGGCTACGTGAAGATCGTCCGCAACTCGTACGGCCTGGACGCGATCCTCAAGGGCGACGCCCGCTGGCCGCACCGCCTGGAGGACCGTGACCTGCTCTACTACCTGGCCGACGCCTTCCGGGGCCGGCTGGTCAAGGAACTCCCGGCCCGCAAGGAGCAGGTCTCCGACTCGCTGCGGCAGACCGCCTACCGGGCCAAGTCGCTGCTGGTCCAACTCGCCGAGATCTCGGTCGAGGTGGCCCAGACGGTGATCGCCGACGGTGCGGACGGCAATCCGGTGCTGCCCTCCTGGTTCCTGATCGAGGCGGCCCGCGACATGCCCCGCCTGGTCGAGGCCCGCCGGTGAGCCGGCGCGGGTCCGGCGCCGGGGCCGGCAGCACCGAGAAGGGCACCAAGCCCCGCAACCCGGCGCTGGAGGCGTTCCAGGAGGGCTGGATCCTGGCCCACCGGAACCACGCGCTGGCCGCCATCCCGGCGACCCTCTGCCGCGCCGAGGACTGCCCGGACGCCCCCGAGGACGGCTGGCTGGTGGTCGACTCCGACGGCACCCTGCACCCCAACCTCACCCACCCCCGGATGCGCCGCGCCGAGCCGGCCGAGTGGGCCTGGGTGCTGGCGCACTGCCTGCTGCACCTCGGCTTCGGCCACCTGCCCGCCGAGCGCGGCCGCCGCACCCAGCCGGACGCCCACCGGCTGGCCGCCAACTGCGCGGTGGTGCACCGCTTCCAGGCCGCCTTCACGGTCGGCCGCGCCCCCTTCGAGCCGCCGTCCCGGATCCCGCCCGGCGACGAGGAGCAGCTCGCCGCCCGCTGGCGCGAGGAGGGCCTGCCCGGAATCCCGGGCACCGCGGGCGGTCACCCGGACCAGCTGCTCGTACCCTGGCAGGCCCACCAGGTGCCGGAGGACTGGCCCTCGGTCTTCGCCGCCGCGCTGACCCGCACCATGTCCGCCGCGATGGACGTGGCCGGCGGCCGCCGCGACGAGCTGACCGGCGAGCGAGTCCCGGAGCGGCCGTGGACCAGGGCGCTCAACTGGTTCGTCTCCAGCTACCCGCTGCTCGGCGGCCTGGCGGCCGGCATCACCCTGGTCGCCGACGCCGAACTGGCCCGCGCCCAGGGCATCGCGATCGCGGCGGTGAACGCCGACGCCGGCGAGATCTACCTCAACCCGCTGCGCCGCCACACCGAGGAGGAGTGGCGCTTCATCCTGGCCCACGAGATGCTGCACGCCGCGCTCCGGCACGGCGACCGCTGCGGCGGCCGGGACCCGTACCTGTTCAACGTCGCCGCCGACTACGTGGTCAACGGCTGGCTGCTGGAGATGGGCGTCGGCGAGATGCCCGAAGGGCTGTTGCACGACCCGCAGTTGAACGGGCTGTCGGCCGAGGAGGTCTACGACCGGATCGCCCGCGACCAGCGCCGGCTGCGCCGCCTGGCCACCCTGGCCGGCAAGGGCCGGGGCGACGTCCTGGGCGAGCCGCTCGGCCGCCCGCGCGACTACGTCGACCTGGACGACTTCTACCGGCGCGGCCTCCAGCAGGGCTTCGAGCTGCACGGGCGCGAGCGCGGGTACCTCCCGGCCGGCCTCGTCGAGGAGATCCGCGCACTGTCCCAGCCGCCGCTGCCCTGGGACGCGCAACTCGCGCGCTGGTTCGACGAGTTCGTGCCCACCCCGCAGCCGATACGCAGCTACGCCCGCCCGTCCCGGCGGCAGGCGTCCACCCCGGACATCCCGCGGGCCGGCCGCCACCACCCACCCGAGGAGGTGGCCCGCTGCACCTTCGGCGTACTGCTGGACACCTCCGGTTCGATGAGCCGCCAGCTGCTCGGCAAGGCGCTCGGCGCCATCGCCTCCTACGCGGCGGCCCGGGACGTGCCGGCAGCCCGGGTGGTGTTCTGCGACGCGGCCCCGCACGACGCCGGCTTCCTGCCCACCGACGAGATCGCCGGCCGCGTCCGGGTGCGCGGCCGCGGCGGCACGGTGCTCCAGCCCGGGATCGACCTGCTGGAGCGGGCCGAGGACTTCCCTCCCGGCGCCCCGGTCCTGCTGATCACCGACGGCGAGTGCGATGCACTGCGGATCCGCCGCGAGCACGCCTACCTGCTCCCGCAGGGCGCCGGCCTGCCGTTCACCCCGCGCGGCCCGGTGTTCCGGCTGCGCTGAGGCGGGCCGAGGCGGGCCGAGGCGGGCCGAGGCGGGCCGAGGCTGCGTCGGGCGCCGTTCTGCCCGGGGGCGCGCAGCAGGTCCCGGCTGTCCATCGGCAGCGCCTGCCCGATGGTCTCCCGGTCCGGTTCGAGTCAGCCCCTCGGTCCGTCGGACGGGCACGGAGCAGGCGGTGGGCAGGCGTCGCCCCCGCTGTCCTGCAGCCGACCGGGCCGAGCGCGTGCCGGGCAGCCCGCGGCTTCAGCCCGTGGCCCCTCGCACGAGTCCGCCAGGGCCGACCGGCTCCGACACGGTGACGACGGGACACCGGGCATGGTGCAGGACGCCCTGGCCGACGGATCCGAGCAATTGGCCCGTGAACCCCCCGGCACCCCGTGTGCCGACGACCAGGGCCAGGGCATGCCTGGAGGCCTCGGCCAGGACGGCCACCGGATGCCCGCGCACCACCTCGTGCCTGAGATCCACTTCCGGGTAGGTCCCACGTCGCCCGGCGGCCGTCTCCGCGAGCACCCGGCGGGACTCCTGCTCCACCCGGTACTCGTCCGCCGCCGAGAGGTGCGAAGGGTTCCACGCGTACAGGGCGCGCAGTTGGGCGCCCCGCAGTGCCGCGGCTTCGAAGGCGTAATCCACGGCGTCCTGTGACGTTCGGCTGCCGTCCACTCCGACGACGACGTACGCCGGCTGCTGGGTGATGTGCTCCGGGTCCCGGACGACCACCACCGGGCAGCTCGCATGCGCGATCAGCGGCAGAGTCACCGCGCCGGAGTGGAACAGCTCCCGGACGCCGGAGAGCGGTCGTGAGCCGAGTACCAGCACCACCGCGCGCTCGGCCTGCCGGTTGAGTACCTCGGCCGGGTCCCCGTCGACGAGCCGGGCTGACACCTGCAGGGCGGGGTGGCGCTCCCTGATGAAGCGGGTCGCCTCGTCGAGCGTGTGCTCACCTGCGGTACGGAGCAGCCGGGCCCGTTCGTGGAGCTCGGGCCGGAGCCGGGGCCAACTGCCCTCGCGGGGCACGGGTCTCCACGCCTGAACGACGTGCACCGGCAAGCGGCGCCGCTTCGCCTCGTCGGCGGCCCAGGCGAGCACCATGCGGCTGGGATGCTCTGGATCGACGCCGACCACGACGGGACGCTGTCCTTCGGGACCCATCATGATTCCTCCCGTCGGCAGTCGGCCGACCAACCAGGCACCGCTTGCGCGCCGCGGGAAGCCGGGGGAAGCCGCGGGAAACCGCCTGCGACACGTCGGCATCCGGTCAGTCGGCCCCCGGCGATCGCGGCGCCCGTGCGGTCACCGGGCGAGGAAACGGACGTGCTTCCACGATATTCCGAGCCGCTCGGACCCGCCGGACCGCGGGGGGAAGAAACGGCCGAACGCTTGGGACCGCACGATGGCATCGCCTTGCGAATATCGCGCAACAAACAGCAAAAAGGCCGCCTCCGCATCTCTACGGAAACGGCCCACGCCCTGAATGATCACTGATCTGAACAACAGGATTTGTATCTGCGGCCCCCACCGCCTCGGCGGTCCCGTTATCTCCCGACCGGAAGGCTGGAATGGGATTTCGCGATCACGAGTCGCAGAATCAGGGCTCCTGCCCCACTGATCTGCACATGTACCTCCTCGCGATCGTCCTGCCGGTAAGTTCTCCGGCACCTTCCAGGCTACTCCGGAAAGGCACGAATTCGGGCCCGCCGGGTGCACGAATTCCGCCGCACGGTGCACCGCCGCAGCTGCCTGCGTCCTGCGCCGCCCGCTCACCCGCCCGGCCGAAGCGGCCACCATCGGCGACGAACTCGCCACCCGCCCGATCGACGACCGGCGGGCCATCGACGACGAGGTGCCGGCGGCCGTCCTCGGCCTGCGGCTGGTCCTACGGTGGCAACCGGGTCGAGCATCACGGGTAGCACCTACCCCTCGGACCGCTCCCGGTGTGCGGCGATCAGGTCCCGGTACCAGGCGTACGACGCCTTTGGCGTGCGCCGCTGCGTCTCGACGTCGACGTGGACGAGGCCGAAGCGCCGGTGGTGGCCCTCGGCCCGTCGAACACCCTGTCATTCCACCCAGACCCGGATGGTGTTCTCCCAACCACAGGGCCAGTCAGGCACGTTGACTCCGCCGAGACCCCACGTGCTCGCGGCGCCGCGCAGCGGACCCGGGTATCTGCGTGATGCTACACAGCCGCCGGACGCGCAGCACGCCGGTCAGCATCGGTAGGGTGAACTCGCCGCGGGCGGCCTCCGGACGGCCCGCGAGGAATGCGCGGATCCGGCCCGGCCTGGGGGTCCGTCGAATGGCGCCGCGACCGGCACTGTGGCCGACCGGGGAAGCAGTCCGTCACCGCGACAACGCAATCCGTCACCGCGTGGGCACGACCACAGGTCCCCCGTCAGCCCTCGTGAGCCCCGTGGGGTCAGGTGGAGTCGGCGATATGGATCGTGTCGATGCTCTGGTCCAGGAAGGTGGCCAGCGCCTGGCCCTCCGCCTTCAGGTCTCGCCCTTCGGACCGGGTGAGGTTGCGCAGGGGGCTGATGGTGAGGCGGCGGTCGCTGGTGATCCAGGTGGCGGCGACACGGCCGTCGATGAGGACGGCGCGCTGTCCGGCGACGGAGAGGCCGAGGTGCGGATCGTCGATGATGCGACTGCGGTTCTGGTAGCCGAGGATCGCGTTGTCGAAGGCGGGCAGGAAGCGGACCGGTGCGGGGGTGTCGGGGTGCGGGCGCGGTGCGTCGGGCAGGTCGAGGAACTGGCGGCCGCTTTCGTCGCGGAAGGTGATGAGGTTGTCGCGGAGGGCTTTCACGGCGGCGGGCAGTCCGGCCAGGCCGCTCCAGGCGCGGATGTCTGTAGTGGTGGCGGGGCCGTAGGCGGCGAGGTAACGCAGGACGAGTTGCTGTCCGACCGGATCGTCCGGATCCGTGGACACAGGGGCGATGGGCTGGTGCAGCCAGGTGGCCAGGGGAAGGTTGCGGACGCCTGCGGTGCTCTTCCACAGTCCTCTGGGGGGCAGTTGGGCCATGGGGATGAGCGCGGCGACAAGGAGTTCGCCCAGCACCCGGCGGGGCGGGGTGGGCCAGCGGTCGCGGAGGGCGTCGACGAGTTCAGCCATGGTGAGTGGTTGCCCGGCGGCGGTCACAGCCCGGCCCGCTGCTCCCAGCTCGTCCAGGTCGATGCCGGCGAGTTCGCTGCGGTAGGTGGACAGGACCCGTTGGCGCAGCATGGCGTCGTGGCGAGCGCGCCAGGCAACTGCGTCGTCGGCGGTGACGAGGTGGACGGTGCGGCGCATGAGATGGGTGCGCACGACCTGCCGGCCGGTGACCAGGCCGTCCAGGTCGACGGGTGCGAACGCGCTGATACGGGACCACAGGCCGGTGAATGGTTCCTGAGGGGCCTGAGCCTGCAGTCCGGCCAGGTGGGAGACGGCATCGAGGGGGGTGCAGTCCTCACGCTCGAGGAGGTACTGGCGGGCGAGGGTGGCCCGGTTGAGGTCACGCTGGGTCAGGACGTTCATGGTGTCGGGTCGACGAGGTTGATGCCGTTGATGCAGCCGGCTGGGAACCGGTGCACGATGCGGGCGCATGCGTCATGATCCGGGTTTCCGTTCGGGCCGAACATCATGGCGCCCGGGCAGTAGGCGCTGCCTTCGATGCCGGTCCGGCCGAGCTGACGCCTGTGCATTGTCAAGATCTGCTTCCCCTGTGTGCCGACTGCCGTCGACGCGCCGATGCCGAGAATGAGCGGGGGCGGGCAGCCGTTGCAGGGCGCCCGCCCCCGGGGCGGGTCAGCCGTTGTAGGGGGCTGTGACGTCGAGGACCCAGGTCACGCCGAAACGGTCGGTCAGCATGCCGTAGAGCGGAGCCCACGCTGCGGGCTCCAGCGGGCGCAGCACGTTCGAACCGTCGGCCAGACGGTGCCACAGGTCGCTGATCTCCTCGGCGTCCTCGCCGCGCACGGACACGAAGAACGGGTTGGCGCCCTGCTCGTACGGCATCGCCGAGGGCACGTCGTAGGCCATGACGTGGAAGCCGTTGTCGGCGACGACCTGGCCCCACATCACCCAGTCCGCCTCGCTCTCGTCCTGGATGTTTCCGGCGTCCTTGTAGGTCACCACGGCGGTGTGCCCGCCGAAGGCGGACTGGTAGAAGTTCAGCGCCTCGCGGGCCGAGCCGCGGAAGTTCAGGTGCGTGGTGGTGGTGACGGACATGGTCTGCTCCTACGTTGTGTACGCCGGATGGGGCGAATAGCAGAGATCGGGCGGAATGCCCCGATCTGGAATCTGCGATCCAGCATGCCACCGGTACAGGACAGGTTGTGTCCTGTACTTGCTTCATGATGGAGGTATGCAGAAGACGTCCTCGCGGCTCCTTGCCCTGCTCTCCCTGCTCCAGGCACGACCGGAGTGGGGCGGTGACGATCTGGCCGAGCGGCTGGAGGTGACTGTGCGCACCGTGCGCCGCGACGTCGACCGCCTTCGTGCGCTGGGCTACCCGGTCGCCACCGACAAGGGACCCGGCGGCGGATACCGCCTGCGACCGGGATCGCAGCTGCCACCGTTGCTCTTCGACGACGAGCAGGTCATCGCTCTGGCCATCGCGCTGCAGAGCACCGCTCACCCGGCGATCGCGCAGGACGCCGATCGCGCGCTCGCAACGATCCGGAACGTTCTCCCCCCGCGCCTGCGGCAGCGCATCGACGCACTCCACGTCACCACTGTCCGCCCACCGGAGCCGGAGGTATCACCAACCCCGGCCCTGGATCTGCTCACCACCGTGAGCACCGCGATCCAGCGCCACGAAGAACTGCGCCTGGACTACACCCCGCACACCGAGGCCGCACCGCAGCGACGGCGGGTCGAGCCGCATCGCCTCGTGGCCTGGCGCACCCACTGGTACCTGCTGGCCTGGGACCTCGACCGCGACGACTGGCGGACCTTCCGCACCGACCGCTTGACCCCACGCACGCCGACCGGCCCGCGCTTCAGCCCACGCCAGGTACCGGGCGGCGACATCTCCACGTTCATCACCAGCCGATTCCGCGGCTCTGACGGAACCGACCTCGCCTGGCCCTGCCAAGGCGAGGTCACCCTGGACCTCCCCGCCGCGGAGGTCATCCCCCACGTCACCGACGGCATCGTGGAACCGCTCGGCCCCACACGGTGCCGCATCATCACCGGATCCTGGTCCTGGACCGCCCTCGCCGCCGGCCTCGGCCGCTTCGACGCCAACCTGCGCGTCATCGGCCCGCCGGCCCTCCGCCAAGCCTGCGCCACACTGGCCCGCCGCTACGCCGACGCCACGGCCATCGAGTCCGGCCAGCTGGACACACCCAACGGGTGACGGGCCGGAACCTCGCGGCCTCAAGATCATCCCATCTCAGGCCTCGCACGAAATGCTCCAGTGGATGCCGCTTCGTCAGGGCATCGCGACCCACACCGCGTCACGCCGGGAAAGTCGCTTGGCGCGGAATTCCCATCGAGGTGAGCGCACGGTGGTGAGCGCCCCCGGAGTCACAAGGCGGCCCGTCCCCGCGCAACCAACCGACGACTGAACCGCCGGCGATGGGCTGCGGACTTGTTGAACACCCTGTCTTCTGGCAGTTGCTGGGACGCAGCCGCGGCAGACCACTCCATCAGGATGGCCTCTTGGCCGTTGCCAAGAGGCCATACATCCTGCCGTAGCCGGAGGCCAACTACCGTGGACTGCGGGCCCGGTGGGTGGCGATCAGCTCGCGATACCAGACGTACGAAGCCTTCGGGATGCGCCGCTGCGTCGCGAAGTCGACGTGGACCAAGCCGAAGCGCTGACTGAACCCCTCGGCCCGTCGGACACCCTGTCATTCTATCCGTGGCGGTGGTCTGCCAGGTCAGCGGCCCGCAACAAGCTGGTACGGCCCGACCTCGCGCCGCGGCAGCCATTGGTCGAAGACTCGGCGAAAATCGTGGTCGCCGTGCCTGCCGGCCTACGCTTCAGCAGTGGCCTGACCATCAGTGGCTCCTCGCGGCTCGCCGTCAGGGCCGTCCTCTGATGGTGGCAACCCAGGCGTATAGGATCACCGCCGCCAAAGTTGAACGGCTGGCTGCAGGGAGGCGGGAAACGTGTGAACCAGTGCACGACCACGGCGAAGCCAGGCGGTCGCGCCTGCGGCAGGTCCCAGTAGTAGAGCGCGGGCAGCGGAGTGATGCAGGCCTCCAACAGCCCGTCCACCAGCCGCTCGTAGAAGTCGAGCCCGGCACCGTTGACCTCGCCCCGGCCGGCCGGTGCACGCGCGACCAGGCGATCGAGAACCGGTACCCGTCGAGCCCCAGGCCGCGCATCAACCCCACGTCCTCGGGCCACCGGCGATAGGGGTCGCACGCCACCCGGCCGGTGTCGCCGCCCCTTACTGCGCCGGCCCGGTCGCAGAAGGTGTCCCACACCGACCGGCCGCGGCTATCCTCGTCCATCCCGCCCTCGATCTGGTAGGCGGCGGTGGACACGCCCCAGCGGAATCCGGGCGGCGGGTCGCGACGGTCCGTCATGGATGAATCCCTTTAAACAACACGAGCCACAAATGCGAGCAGGGCTCATTTCAAGGCGAGCCGGCGGCCCAATTCCAGAGCCGAGTGCCATATAGCCCGCAAGGGCCTGGCCCTCAGGGGTCGCCGCACCGATCACCCCACCCGGCCACACCGACCACACCGGCCACAGGTGCGCCATCGCAACCCAGAACCAGAGCCACGATCATCAGATCGCCACGTGGTGGAACTTCATCGGCCGCACCAACGAGGGGATCGCCCAGACCCGCGCCGACTGGCAGTCCGGCACCCGCTTCGGCGAAGTCCATGGCTACGCCCGCGCCCGCCTGCCCGCCCCGGAGTGGCCGCTGACGCCACTGAAGCCGCAGGGCCACGAGCGCTGAGCTGGCGCCGGTAGCTGTGCGGTGGGCCGGGTCATGGGCGCGTCGGTGATGCTCGACGCGCCCCCACCGTGCTCCGGTGCGTTCGGCGGCGTTGTCCGGATCGCCCGTCCGTACCAGAAGCGATGTGATAGGAGTAGCGGTTGACGGCGGGCCGAACAGGGGGAGTCGGAGACGTGCGCGATCCGTTGGAGAACGTGGAACTCACCGAGGCCGTACAAGGTCTGAGGGACCAGTTGATGGCCGCCGCGGACGCTGCGGACGGTCAGCGCATCAGGTTCGAGGTCGACGAGATCACGCTGGATTTCTCGGTCGAGCTGCGACGCGACGCGACGGCCAAGGCGGGGTTCAAGGCATGGGTGGTCTCCGGCGACGCCCAGGTGGGGGTGGCGCAGAACGCCGTCCACAAGGTGTCCGTGAAGTTGAAGCCGAAGGACTCCGCCCTCGGCGGGCCGATCGAGATCGGCAGCCGGGCCGCGGTCGACCTGGGTGACTTCGAGCATCCGTCCGGGCTGCGCGGCGGATGAGCGTCCGGTCCGTCGAACGCGTCGCCATCGTCCAGGGAGCGCGGCAGGGCAGCGGCTTTCTGTTGGACTCCCGCCTGGTGCTCACCTCGGCGCACCTGTTCGACGGGGACAACGGGGCCGCTCGCGTCGCCGTCCCCGGAGGGGCGGGGACGCGCAACTGCCGTCTCAGGTGGCGCCGTTACGACGAGGCGTGCGACGCGGCCCTGCTCGAAGCGGACGATGACCTGGTCAGGGACGTCACGACGTGCCGGATCTCCGATGTCCGCTGGGGCCGGACGGTGGGCCTGGCCGCGTGGGAGAACTGCGAAGCTGTGGGGTACCCGCTCATCTCGCTGCGGGACGGGGCGAGGCCGGACACCGAGCAGATCGTCGGCACGCTGAAGCCGGGCTCGTCGATCCTACGCGGCCGCTACATCCTGGACAGCTCCCACACACCGCCGCCGACGGCCAGCACTCCCGGCACATCGCCCTGGCAGGGGATGTCGGGTGCCGCGCTCTTCGCCGGAGAATTCCTGATCGGCGTGGTCTCCGGGGACCCGGGACGGTGGGCGCACGCACGGGTGGAAGCCGTTCCAATATCGGTCGTGGTGGCCGACCCCGAGTTCCAGCTGGCGATGGAGGCAGCCGTAGGGCTACGGCCGGAAGTGGTGGAGATTGACAGGTCGGTAGCGCACACGGTGCGCGAGGCCGCCACCTCTCGCCAAGGCGACTGGCTCCGGATCGCCGACGCCGATCCGATCTCCTTCGGCGTCCATCGCGCGCCGGACGCCGCCGGCCATCCGGAAGTGGTGCAGTACGTGCCACGCAACGTCGACGCCCAACTTGACGCCCGACTCGAAGCGCTGGCGGAGACCGGCGGCATGCTGCTCCTGACCGGGGATTCGGCGGCGGGCAAGTCGCGGGCCCTGTTCGAAGGCATGGTCCGCAATCTCCCGGACCGGTCGGTCTGCAAGCCGGATCCCGATGCCGACCTGGCCTTGCTGCACTCCCCCTCCGGAAGCGACTACGAGAGCGTCGTGTGGCTCGACGACCTGCATACCTACCTGCGGTCCGACGGGCTGACGCCGTCCCTGCTCGACCGGCTCGTCCGCCGAGGCACGGTCGTGCTCGCGACGCTGCGCACCGAGTTCTACGAGCACTACACGGATGAGGAGGACGGGCCGTCACTCTCGCAGGGCACCGGGCCGCGTCTGCCGTCCTCGCCGGGCAGGGTGATCCGTGCTGCGCACCACCTCACGCTGGACCGGATTTGGACCGACGACGAGCGGCAGGCCGCGTCGACGCGCCAGGACCCGCGCGTCGTCGCGGCCTTGAGCGCCGACCGGGCGCACGGGGTGGCGGAGTACCTGGCGGCGGGGCCGCAGGTCCTCAAGCGGTGGAAAGCCGCGTCCCGGGTGCGGGGCAACCCCCGGGGGGCCGCACTCGTCGAGGCTGCGGTCGCCCTTGCCCGCACGGGTGTGGACAGTGCACTGCCACCGGATTCCCTGGAACGCCTCCACGAGTACTTCCTAGACCTGGCAGGCGGTCCGGCGCTGCGTCCGGAGGGCATGGCGGAGGCATGGAAGTGGGCGTCCCGCATCGTGCTGGGCGTCACCAGTCCCCTGGTGCCGGGCCGGGGCGGAACGTGGAAGCCGTTCGACTACCTGGTGTCCGATGCTGCGCGCCGGTCCCGTCCGAGCGAGCTCCCGGAACAGGTGTGGGAGGAGGCGCTGCGCGTCGTGGACGACACACGTCGGGTGCTGGTGTCGACCGTCGCCAAGGTGGCGGGCCGGCCGGAGGTGGCCAAGGAGGTACTCCGCCCCCTCGCAGAGGAGGACGATCCCGACGGCCTGATCGCTCTCGGGGCGCTGCTGGCAGAGGAGGAGGACTACGACGGCGCCGCCCGCTGCTTCGAGCTCGCTGTCGCTCTGGGCGAATCCATCGGGGCACACAATATGGGTGCCGTCTCCTTCGTGCAGGGGGATCTGGAAGCGGCACGGGAGTGGTACAGGCGCGCGATCCAGGGTGGGGAGCGGATGTCGATCGGAGCCCTCGGCCTGGTCCACGAGAAACTGGGCGACCAGGCCGAGGCGGTGGCGCTCTGGAAGCGCGGTACCGAGGCCGGAGATCCCGGGAGTGCACTGCACTACTCGGACTGGCTGAGGTCGAAGTGGCAGTCGGACGAAGCCGTCGAAGCCCTGAGAGTTGCTGCCGACGGCAGGATCCCGCTCGCCGCCCTCTCGTATGCCGGCGTCCTTCTGCATAGAAAGGACCACGAGACGGCGAATGCCTATGTGTCGCGTGCCTACGCCGCAGCGGTCGAGCAGGGGGAGTTGGGTGATCCGATCGGCTGTCTGATGGCCGGTGTGACGGCGTACTCCTTCGGCAACGTCCGGCTGGGGAAGAAATGGTGGAGCCGGGCGCGGAAACGTGGCTGTCCCTCGGACTGGGTGGTCCTGGAGGCAGAGGAAGGCTCATCCGGACTGCGGCACCTGGCCTTCAGCCAGGTCTGCCTGGACAGACTCGGAGAGGAGGAAGCCCGTTCGCTCATGCAGTTGCTCTGGGCCGGCGACTGCCAGGACTGCGGGTACCCCCTGGGCGACGGTGTTCCTGCGCTCTATGTGGACGACACCTTCATAGCGGCCAACGCGCGGCTGTTCCACTTCGGACTATGTCGGTATCCGCACTGGAACGAGTCAGCCCTGACCCAGATAGCCAAAGACGCGGGCATGAGCTGGACAGCATTCACCGCCGGAGTGCCCATGGGGGAGGGATTCGGCTCGCTTTGCGTTCCCGCCCTCGTGGTCAACCCGTCCTTCGAGGTCGCGCAGCTGGTCCGCAGCGAGGACCGCTGGACGGCCACGGCGGCGTACGGGCCCCGGTCGGCCAACGCCCAGGTGCTCAACCTGCGACCGTTGTGGTCCGGGCTGCCGCCCAAGTCCTCCGACGGGCGCGCCTGGGCACTCACTGGCCCCGGCGAGGCCGCGGTGGCAGTGTTCGGGGAGGTCTGGAGCGCTCCGGCAACCGAGGCGTTCATCGCGCTGGTGGAGCAGTACGGCGGAATGCTGCTCATCACGGCGAGCACCGTCGGGCCCGAGTCCGAGGCCTCGGTGGATGTCCTGGCGGATGTCCTGCAGGCCTGGGACTCGATGACGAGGTGGGTCCCCTTGGAGCCTGGGGCTCCGGGGTAGGCCGTTCCCTGCGGATCATTCGATTGTTGGTTGATGCGCAATAGGCGCGGGCAGAGCCGTTGTTGCCGTACCCTGCGCCTCGGCGGGGACGGACGGTGGCGTGATCACCGGGAGGTGACCGACGCGATCGTGTTCAAGTACCGGACCGGGACGCCGTAAACAGACCTGCCGGAGCGGTTCGGGGTCATGGAAGGGCATCCACAACCGGCCATGGAGGTCGGCACTGGACGGTACGTGGGAGCGCGCGCTCACCGCGCTGCTCGCGCTGGCCGAAGCCGAGGGCGACTTGGACCGCGTGGTCGCGGTCGACTCGACGATCGTGCGCGCACCAGCACGCCGCCGGGGCCGAGTGGACCCTCACGCGGCAGCGCCCGCTCACCCAGACCGACTGGCTGCTGCCTATTGCCGACGCCCCGCAGCACGAGATCGACCGCCACTTCCACGCCATCGTCACCGACGTAGTCGGCGCCCCGACCGAACTGGTCGACGAGCACGGCGCCGTGGCCTGGCAGCAGCGCACCGCGCTGTGCGGCCAGCCGCTGCCTGACGCGGTCGAGAGCATCGACTGCCCGCTGTGCTTCCCCGGGCAGTTCCACGACGCCGAGACCGGCCTGCACTGCAACGTCTTCCGGTACTACGACCCGGCCACCGCCCACTCTCTCAGCCCCGACCCGCTGGGCCTCGATCCGGACCTGATCGACCTGTACCACGCGATGCCAGCAGCGTCGAGCAGAAACAGGCCCACAACTGGGCCAACACGGCTATCACGCCTGGCTTCAAGGCCTCTACAAAATCCGATTCAGCTCAAACCGCTGGTGACGGCCTTCTCAACCATCGAACACCCTGTCTTCACACCCTATGGCCGAGCGCGGCCACCTGCCCGCGCTCGACCAGCGCACTCATCAACCTGGACCGGTCCCGACATGTGCCACGGCCGCCATCGATCTCAACTACCCAGCCCGATAAAGCTAGTGAGCGGCAATCAGGTCTCGGTACCAGGCGTAGGACGCCCTCGGGGTGCGCTTCTGGGTGGCGAAGTCGACGTGCACCAGTCCGAAGCGCTGGTGGTAGCCCTCGGCCCACTCGAAGTTGTCGAGGAGGGACCAGGCGTAGTAGCCGCGGACGTCGACGCCTTCGGCGACGGCGGCGGCGAGGGCGTCGAGATGGGTGGCGAGGTAGTCGATGCGGGCGGGGTCGTCGGTGCCCTCGGTGGTGGAGCAGCCGTTCTCGGTGACGGTGAGGGGCGGGAGGGCGGTGCCGTAGCGGTCACGGAGGCCGACGAGGAGCTCGCGCAGGCCGTCGGGGACGACGGGCCAGCCGAAGGCGGTGCGGGGGACGTCGGGGATGTCGACGAAGGTGAAGGGGAGGCCGGGTTCGGTGGGGGCGGCGATGCGGGTGGGGTTGTAGTAGTTGACGCCGAGGCCGGCGAGCGGCGTACCGGCGATCAGCTTGAGGTCGCCCTCGTGGACGCAGCCGCCGAGGTCGGGGTCGACGCCGAGGGCGGCGAGGTCCGGGTAGCTGCCGAGGAGCAGCGGGTCGGTGAACAGGCGGTTGTGGAGCGCGTCGTACGCCTGGGCGGCGGCGAGGTCGGCGGGCGCGGAGGTGGCGGGCCGTACGGGGGTGAGGTTGTTGGCGATCATGACGTCCAGGCCGCGCTCGTGGAGGGCGGACGCGGCGAGGCCGTGCGCCAGGAGCTGGTGGTGGGCGGCGGGGAGGGCGTCGAGCATCAGGGTGCGGCCGGGGGCGTGGATGCCGAGGGCGTAGCCGTAGACCATGTGCACGAAGGGCTCGTTGAGGGTGATCCAGGCGGGGATCCGGTCGCCGAGGCGGTCGGCGGCGAGCGCGGCGTACTCGGCGAAGCGGTACGCGGTGTCGCGGTTGAGCCAGCCGCCGGCGTCTTCGAGAGCCTGGGGCAGGTCCCAGTGGTAGAGGGTGGGGAGCGGGGTGATGCCGGCCGCCAGCAGGGCGTCCACCAGGCGGTCGTAGAAGGCGAGGCCGGCGGCGTTGACCGCGCCCGTTCCGGTGGGTCGGATGCGGGGCCAGGCGAGGGAGAAGCGATAGCCGTCGACACCGAGTCCGGCGAGCAGGGCGACGTCCTCGGGGTACCGGTGGTAATGGTCGCACGCCACCGCGCCGGTGTGGCCGTCGCGCACCGCGCCGGGGCGGGCGACGAAGGTGTCCCAGACGGAGGGCCCGCGGCCGTCCTCGTCCACCGCCCCTTCGATCTGGTAGGCGGCGGTGGAGGCGCCCCAGCGGAAGCCGGGCGGCAGGTCGAGGCGGTTCGGCATGGCGGCATCCTCCAGCGCGGCACAGAACATGAGTGGTGCTCATGTTAGCTAGCCGCTCATGGAAAGCACCCTCACGCGTTCCCGCGCATTTCAGTCTTCGATCATCCGTTGGTAGGTTCTTCCTCGTCGACAGGGCGGGCCGTGGAAGCGGCGGGAACGCCCGGTCGGTCAGGCGTCGGTGGTGCATTGGTAGCACGCCCGCTTTCAGCGGGAAGAGTTCGTTCGATTCGGGCCCGGCGCTCCAACCTTCGGGGATGGCAACCGTTCTACGGTTGCCATCCCTGTTCTGCGTTCGGCACCTACACGCGAACCACCGCCACACTCCGGCCGGTTGGAGGCTCCGTCATGACCCTGCTGCTCTCTCGCGCGGACGTCGAAGCGGCGCTGGACATTCCCGCCGTTCTGGCCGCGCTCGACCGGGGGTTCCGCACCGCGGACGCGGACAACCTGCCCGCCGCCCGCCGGGTGGGCGCCGAACTGCCCGGCCCCGGAACGGCGATGTGCCTGATCCCCGGCCTGCTCCCGGACGTGCCCGCATACACGGTGAAGGTCAACGCCAAGTTCCCGGGCGCCGCGCCCGCACTGCGCGGGATCGTCTGCCTGCACTCGCTCGCCGACGGGGAACTGCTGGCACTGCTCGACTCCGCGTCCGTCACCGCCTGGCGGACCGGGCTGGCCGCGGCCCTGGCGACGCACGTCCTCGCGCCGGAGGGGGCGGACACGGTCGCGGTGATCGGCGCGGGAGCCCAGAGCCGGACGACCCTGCGGGCGCTGCGCACCCTCCGCCCGATCCGACACGTGTACGCGTACGACCTGGACCCGGAACGGGCCGCGACTGTGGGCGAGGTCGTGCCCAGTGCCCGGGCCGCCGCCGAGGCTGCGGACATCGTCGTGACGGCGACCTGGTCGCGCCTGCCACTGCTCGACGCCGACGTACTGCGGCCCGGTCTGCACCTCACCGCCCTCGGGTTCGACGAGCCCGGGAAGACCGAGCTCTCTCCCGCCCTGGTGCGGGCGAGCCGCCTCATCGTGGACGACACCGCGCTCGCGGCGGTCTCCGGGGTCCTGCACAGCACGGGACTGCGGGCCTCCGACGCGGCCGGCACACTGTCAGACGTGCTGCGCGGCACGGTCGCCGCCCGGGAAGGCGACCGGCCCACGGTGTTCGCGCCGATCGGTCTGCCCTGGCAGGACCTCGCCCTCGCCTGGCCGGTGTACCGCGCCGCGCTGGCCGGCGGGGCGGCGAACGCGTTCGACTTCCACTGATTCCCCTGGCTCCGACTGCCGGGGGCGGGGGTGGGGGCTGAGGCTGGGGTCGGAACAGCACGCACACCGTGCGGAGAGCGCACGCACAGCGGACTCCGTACGCACATCGTGCGGGGCACGTACAGCGTGTCGAGCACGTACAGCGTGCGGAGCAGTGCGCACGGCGTGCGGCACCCGCACGGTGTACGGCACCCGTACACCGTGCGGAACGCGTACGAGCACCGTACGGAGAGCGCACGCACGTCGTGCGGAGTCCGCGCACCGTGCGGCGAACGCCGTGCGTACGGTGCGCAAAACCGCCGCACAACCCTCGCACCGGCGATTGGCCGCGCGAACAGCGGATGCGGCACAGTGGGCGCCATGAGGGCGGACACGCGGAGTCACGGACCCGCCGGACAGAGCGATCAGCACGGACATCCCGGACAGCACGAGCACAGCGAGCAGAGCGCGCACCCCGGGCAGTCCGAGCAGCGGATCCCGCTCGCCCCGAACGGCGGCACCACCAGGCGCCGTCCGGTGCAGCAGCGCAGTCAGGAGCGCTACGAACGGATGCTCGACGTCTGCGCCGCCCTGCTGGACGAGTGCGGGCCGACCGGGCTGACCACCAAGGAGGTCGCCCTCCGTGCTCGGGTGCCGATCGGCACGCTGTACCAGTTCTTCGGCGGCAAGGAGGACCTGCTCGGCGCGCTCGCCGCACGGAACCTGGAGCAGTACGTCCGGCGCCTGGACCGCCGGCTCGCCGCGGAGGCGCCCACGCAGCTCTCCGGCTTCTCCGATCTCGCGGTCGAGGAGTTCGTCGCGATGAAGCGGTCCGTGCCCGGCTTCCGGCAGATGGACTTCGGACTGGCCGGCGGCCCGCTCCCCGGCCGGTTGCGGAACGAACGGCACCTGCTCGACCGCGAGGTGGACAACAACACGGCCGTGGCGCTGCGCCTTCGGGCGCTCGGCGGCGAGCTGTTCGCCGCCACGGATCCGGCCGCGCTGAGCATCGGGCTGCGGGTCGCACTCGAGGCGGCGGACGCGGTGCTGCAGCTGGCGTTCCGCACCGACCCCCAGGGGGACCCGGCGCTCATCGCGGAGTGCAAGCGCCTGGTCCGCTGCTACCTGGCCGACCGGCTGGGCGGGCAGCCGGACGGGCGGCCCGACGGCGGCTGAGCGGAAGCCGCGCGGGTCCGCCCCTCCCCCGCGCCTCGGCTTCCGTTGCGAGTCCGCCCCCTCCGCAGCAGAGTGGAAGCAGGACAGCACCAGCGCTGGGCCGTGGGGCAGGTGCCGCGGGTCAGCCGTCCGTCTCTACCCGAGGAGCAGATCGTGCACGCAGCGGTAGGTGACCAGCTCCACATCCACAGCAGATCGGTGGGCATGGTCGACCAGAAGGGCGAGATCACCGAGGTGCGCGGGGTCAACGGCGAGCCCCCGTACGTGGTCCGCTTCGACGACGGCCACGAGGGGCTGGTCTATCCCGGCCCGGACTGCAGCATCGAGCCGAAGAAGCCCAGCTGAGGCGCGGGCCCGCCGCCCCGCGTCCGATGCGCGCGGGGCGGCCCTGACGTGTCCGATCCCGCCGCTGCGCTCCCCGGACCGCTCGCCGCCCTGGCCCCGCTGCTGCGGGACTGGGGCTACTTGGCGGTCGCCGGGCTCGTCCTGCTGGACAACTGCGGGATCCCGGCACCGGGCCAGACCGTCCTGGTGCTCGCCGCCGTGTACGCCGGGACCGGGCAGCTGAGCTTCGCGGCCGTCCTGGTCATCGCGTTCGCCGCTGCGTCGATCGGCAACAGCCTGGGCTACCTGATCGGCCGGACCGGCGGGCGCAGCTTCGTCCACCGCTGGGGCCGGTACGTGCTGCTCACGCCCGCCCGGATGGCCCGCGCGGAGGGCTTCTTCGACCGGCACGGCGGCAAGGTCGTCACGGTGGCACGCTTCGTCGACGGGCTGCGCCAGACCAACGGGATCATCGCGGGGACGACCTCGATGGCCTGGCGACGCTTCCTGCCCTTCAACCTGCTCGGTGCGGCGCTCTGGGTGGGCGTCTGGGGGACGTTCGGCTACCTGGCGGGCGCCAACATCGGCGCGGTCTACCGCACGGCCGTCCGCTATCAGCTCTGGCTGCTGGTGGCCCTCGGCGTCCTGGTCGCGGCCTTCGCGGTCCGCCACCTGGTGGCCCGGCGCCGCCGCATCCGCCGTGGCGAAGCTGGCGGCACCGGGGGGAACGCGGGCACCGGGGACGGCACGGCGGACGAGGGCACCGAGCCCACCGACACCACCGAGCCCACCGACACCAGCAGCACCGTCAACGGAAGCCGAGGCGAGAACGGCACCAAGGGCACCAACGGCACCGCCTAGCCCAGCGGGAACACCTCGAACGGCACCGCGAAGCGCGTCCCGAGCCGGCTGCCCGCGCCCCGTCCGAAGCCCTCCAGGAACTCCCGCGGGTCCGCCATCGCGCCGCCGAGGCCGTTCAGGTACGCGCGGTGCTCCTCCAGCGAGGCGACGCCGAGGTCGAAGTGGTCGCTGGTGTCGACCGCGTGCCGCGCCTCGGGCGAGGCGACCGCCCAGACCTCGCGGACGCCGTGCCACGGCTCGTGGCCCTCCTCCAGCAGCTCGCGGAAGACCCACCGGTTGGCCGCGTCGCGGACGGCGTCCAGGGTGGCCCGGCCGACGGCGATGTGGTCGGCCTGGTTGAGCAGCGTCCCGCCGTAGGTCTCGCGGAAGTTGCTGGTGATGACGATGTCCGGGCGGTGGCGGCGGATCGTCCGGGCGAGGTCGCGGCGCAGCGGCAGCCCGTACTCCAGGACGCCGTCGGGGTGGCCGAGGAATTCGACGGTGTCGACGCCGACGACGGCCGCGGAGGCGATCTGTTCGGCCTCCCGGAGGGGGCCGCATTCGTCGGGGTGCAGGGAGTCGATGCCCGCCTCGCCGCTGGTGACCATCACGTAGACGACCTTCTTGCCCTGGGAGGTCCAGCGGGCGACGGCGGCGGCTCCGCCGTACTCCATGTCGTCGGGGTGGGCGACGATCGCCAGGGCGGTCTGCCAGTCCTCGCGGACGGCCTCGAACGGCTCCGGTGCCTGCTCGCTCATCGGTGGTACTGCCTCTCGCTCGTACGTGCTGCCGGGTGGTAGGCCTGGTGCGTGCCGCTGCGACTCTAGGAGATCACCCGGCGCGACCTGAAGATCATCAAGCCGAATCATCAGGCCGAACGGCCCGTCAGTCCGGCTGGTTCCCGATGCAGTTGCGCCGGGGGCTTGCCCCTGACCCGCGCGTCAGGGGTTAGCGTCCCGGCACCGCGGTGGCCGGTCGGGCCGCCGCCCGAGGACAGGTCGGGTGTCGCCGATGTCCCTCCCCCGTTCGTCCCGCGAGGTCCGCCTGGTCGCTGCCCCGGACGGGCTGCCCGCGCCGGAGCACTTCGCCCTGGTCGAGTCGCCGCTGCCCGTGCCGGGTCCGGGCCAGGTGCTGTTGCGCAACCGCTGGTTCCTGGTGTTCCCGGGACTGCGGACGCTGATCGGCGGTGAGTTGGAGAACGTGCCGCTTCCGCAGCTGCGTCCGGGCGACACCCTGATCGGCCCGGCGGTGGGCGAGGTGGTGTCGGCGCCGGACGGCGGGCCGCTGCGTCCGGGCGATCTGGTGCTCCACCTGTACGGCTGGCGGGAGTTCGCGGTGGTCGACGCGGCGGGGCTGACGGCGCTGGGCGACTCCCTCCCGGACCCGGTCGCCCACCTCTCGCAGGGGGTGTCCGCGTACGCGGGGCTGCGGCACCTGGCCCGGGTGCGGGAGGGCGATGTGGTGCTGGTGACCGGGGCGGCGGGGGCGGTCGGCTCGTTGGCGGGCCAGATCGCCCGGCTGCTCGGGGCGGGACGGGTGGTGGGCACCACGGGCTCCCCGGCCAAGGCGGAGCGGCTGACCGCCGAGCTCGGTTACGACGCGGTGGTGCTGCGCGACGCGGGGCCGCCGGTCGGGTCGGTCGCGGCGCAGTTGGCGAAGGCGGCACCGGACGGGATCGACGTGGTGCTGGACACGGTGGGGGGCGAGCAGCTGACGGCCGCGCTGGATGCGGCGCGGCCGGGTGCGCGGTTCGCGTTGATCGGGGCGCTGGCGGGGCAGTTGGCACCGGGGCGGCGGGGCGGCAGCGCGCCGGTGGAGATCGACACGTTCCGGCTGGTGACCAAGGGGGTGTCGCTGCACGGGTTCAGCAGCAGCGGGAGCGCGGCCGTGGAGCCGGAGTGGCGGGAGCGGTTCGGCGGCTGGCTGCGCGAGGGGCGGATCAGCTTCCCCCGGACGTTGGTGGCGGGCATCGATCGGGCGCCCGGGGCGTTGCCGGAGTTGCTGGCCGGTCGCTACTTCGGGACGGCCGTCGTGGAGTTGTAGCCGGTCCGTCCGCCCCGTGGGCGGCGGGCCGCGGGGCGGACAGGGGTGGAGCGGATGCGGATCGGTGACGCGGCGGCAGCGGCGGGGACGACCCCGAGGGCGCTGCGGTTCTACGAGCAGCGCGGGCTGCTGCCGCCGCCGGCCCGGACGGCCTCGGGCCAGCGGGAGTACGGCGAGGCGGAGGTGGACCGGGTGCGGGTGATCCGCAAGCTGCTGGCGCTCGGTCTGACGGTGGAGGACCTGCACAGCCGGGCGGACCGGCTGTACCTGCTGGACTCCCGGTCCGAACCGACGCCGTGCGCGGTGACGGCGGGGGCGGGGAGCTTCGCCCCGGTGGTGGCGCACCGGCTGGCGGCGCTGGACGCCGAGATCGACCGGCTCACCCGTCTGCGGGAGAGCCTGGCCCGGGCGACCGCGGAGGCGGCGGCCGACAGCCGACAGCTGACGGCTGACGGCTGACGGCTGACGGCTGACGGCTGACCACCGGACGTACCCCGCCCCCGGGCCGGATCCCGACCGGACGGACCGGGCTCGCGCCCGCACCCGACCCGCGATCCCGCCAACCTCCAACCGCCAACCGCCAACCACCAACCACCAACCACCAACCACCAACCACCGTACGGCTACTCGACGGTGACGCTCTTCGCCAGGTTGCGCGGCTTGTCGACGTCCCGCTTCAGCGCGACCGCCGCATGGTAGGCGAGCAGCTGGAGCGGGATGTTGAGCAGCAGCGGGTCGAGTTCGGGCTCGTTCTTGGGCACCAGGATGGCGTGGTCGGCGAGCTTGGCCTCGGGCCGGCGGTGTCCGACGGCGATGACGCGCCCGGAGCGGGCCTTGATCTCGCCGAGGGTGGTGAGGTTCTTGTCGAGCAGTTCGTCGTCGGGCACCAGGGCAACGGTCGGCAGTTCGGGGCTGATCAGCGCGAGCGGGCCGTGCTTGAGCTCGCTCGCCGGGTACGCCTCGGCGTGGACGTAGCTGATCTCCTTGAGCTTCTGCGCGCCTTCGCGGGCGACGGGGTAGCCGCGGGTGCGGCCGATGAACATCATCCCGGCGGACTCGGCGTACTCGGCGGCGAGTTCGGCGATGGCGTCGCTCTGCTCCAGGATCTCGCGGATCTGGCCGGGCAGCGCTCGCAGGCCGTCGACGATGCGGCGGCCGTCGGCGGGCGAGAGGTCGTGGATGCGGCCGAAGTGGAGGGCGAGCAGCGCGAAGGCGACGACGGTGGAGGTGAAGGCCTTGGTGGAGGCGACCGAGATCTCGGGGCCGGCGTGCAGGTAGATGCCGCCGTCGCATTCGCGGGCGATGGCGCTGCCGACGGTGTTGACGACGCCGAGGACGCGTCCGCCCTTGCGCTTGATCTCCTGGACGGCGGCGAGGGTGTCGTAGGTCTCGCCGGACTGGCTGACCGCGACGTAGAGGGTGTCGGCCTCGATGACCGGGTTGCGGTAGCGGAACTCGGAGGCGGGTTCGCTCTGTGCGGGGATGCGGGCGAGCTCCTCGATGAGCTGGGCGCCCATCTCGCCGGCGTAGTAGGCCGAGCCGCAGCCGAGGATCTTGACCCGGCGGATCTCGCGCAGTTCGCGGGCGTCGAGGTTGAGGCCGCCGAGGTGGGCGGTGGCGAAGCGCTCGTCGAGGCGTCCGCTGAGGGTGCGCTCGACGGAGCCGGGCTGCTCGTGGATCTCCTTGAGCAGGAAGTGCTCGTAGCCGCCGGTGTCGTAGGAGTCGATCTCCCAGTCGACGGTGGACGGCTGGCGGTGGGTGGTGCGGGCGTCGGCGGTGAAGGTGCGGAAGCCGTCGGCGCGGACGGTGGCGAGTTCGCCGTCCTCCAGGTGGACGACCTGGCGGGTGTAGCGGACGAGTGCGGAGACGTCGGAGGCGGCGAACATCTCCTTCTCGCCGATGCCGAGCACGATGGGGCTGCCGTTGCGGGCGACGACGATGCGGTCGGGCTGTTCGGCGTCGAGGACGGCGATGCCGTAGGTGCCGACGACCTTGCCGAGCGCGGCGCGGACGGCGTCCTCCAGTTCGACGCCCTCGACGGCGTGGGCGGCGATGAGGTGGGCCAGCACCTCGGTGTCGGTCTCGGAGCGGAAGACGGCGCCGTCGGCGGCGAGGCGGGCGCGCAGTTCGTCGGCGTTCTCGATGATGCCGTTGTGGACGACGGCGATGCGCTCGCGGTTGTCGAGGTGGGGGTGGGCGTTGGCGTCGCTGGGGACGCCGTGGGTGGCCCAGCGGGTGTGGCCGATGCCGGTGGTGCCCTTGAAGCGGGCGGGGACGTCGGCGGCGAGGTCGGCGACCCGGCCCTTGGTCTTGCGGGTCTTGAGGCCGCCGGTGCGTCCGGTGACGGCGATGCCGGCGGAGTCGTAGCCGCGGTACTCCAGTCGCGCCAGGCCCTCCAGCAGGAAGGGGGTCGCATCCTTCGGGCCGATGTAGGCCACGATTCCGCACATCTGGGTGGACTCCTAGAAGCAGTGACGAGGGTGGGTTCGCGCGGGGCGGTGGGGACCGGTGCGCGCGGGCGGCAGGGTGCCCGGCGGTCAGCCGTAGACGATGCGGCGCAGCTGCCGGGCGGAGAGCTCGGGTGCCGCGACGCGGCGGGCGGGCAGTTCGTCGGCGAGCCGGGCGAAGATCTTCTCGTTGGTCAGGCCGCGTGCCTGCAGCTCGCCGTGGCGGCGGCGGACGTATTCCTCGGTGGTCTCGGAGAAGTACGCCAGGACCTCGGCGACGACCCGCGCGGCCTCCCGGGGCCCGAGGGGGCTGGTCCGGGTGAGGTGGGCGAGCAGGTCCTCGTGCGGGTGCGGTGAGCTGGACACGAGTGGGGAGCCTAGGCGGGGGCTG
The DNA here is from genome assembly GCF_053610105.1 of Kitasatospora sp. NPDC054939. Taxonomy (NCBI): domain Bacteria; kingdom Bacillati; phylum Actinomycetota; class Actinomycetes; order Kitasatosporales; family Streptomycetaceae; genus Kitasatospora; species Kitasatospora sp. NPDC054939. The sequence goes on from NZ_JBSGXP010000008.1 coordinate 90,601, forward strand.
GGGCGTTGATCAAAGATCCTGCCCGAATTCGGGCAGATCTTAAGACTTTCAGCTCAACGCTCGGGCGATCCGGCCCCCGGACGGCCCGACGCACCTCTGCCCCGACCGCGGACGGGCACGCAGCGTGATGCTCCGGTTACGGTCGTGCGCTGCCCGGTCGGCGGGCGCCGACCGGGGCGCTGACCGAAACGCCGGCGCCCGGCACGGATCCGCAGTCGGTGCGGCCGGGGGCCGAGCCGGCGCTCGATCCGAACACCCGGCTGACGGACTACGGAATGGACCTGCGGCCCTGAGGCACCGTCGGCCTCCGGACCGCGTACCGCTGGCAGGCCACGCCCCGCCCCACGCCCACCCCGCGCTGCCCGCCGACCACCGCCGCGGCCCGCGGCCCCGCAGCCGGGGTCCCGAT